>JABGUO010000215.1 GCA_018646565.1 Opitutia bacterium
CATCTTTTTTTTGATCTCTCTCCTAAAGAGTTTTCTTATTGGCAAGCCACATATCCTTTTCATTGCGATTGATGATTTGAGACCGGAGCTTGGATGTTATGGTTCTCCGATTGCCAAGTCGCCCAACTTGGACAAGTTAGCAAAGGAGGGCCGGCGGTTTGACCGGGCTTACTGCCAGCAGTCGATATGCAGTCCATCCCGTGCCAGCCTGATGACGGGTGCCCGGCCAGATGAAATTGGGGTTATTGAAAACACCGCTTATTTTCGGGACTTGAATCCGAATATCGTAACTTTGCCACAGCATTTTATAAAAAATGGATATGAGGCGGTGTATTGCGGAAAAATTTATCACGCTCGAATGACAGACTATGAATATTCCTGGAGCCGGAAACCGGCCCATAATCAATGTCCAGTTAAAATGAAATGGTTGCCAGGTGGGTATGCCTTGCCTCAAAATCAAAAATTGTGGGTATCCAATAAGGAAAAAATGCTCGCTAAGTATGGCAATGAAGGCTCTGGTGGACTGATTCATGGACCGGCCTATGAGTCCGCCGATGTTCCCGATCATGCCTACTCGGATGGATACAGTACCAGACTAGCAATCTCCACTCTGAAGGATCATAGGAAGAAAAAACCGGACCAGCCCCTTTTTTTAGCCCTTGGTTTTAAGAAACCGCATCTCGATTTTGTAGCTCCCAAAAAATATTGGGATATGTATGACCGTGAGAAAATTCAATTGGCAAAACAAACGGACGAGCCAGTTGATGGAGCACCGACCGGATTACATGCATCCTTTGAGTTGAGAACCCGTCATGGAATTCCTAAGAAAGGTCTTATCGGCCCGGAGTTAGCTAAAACTCTCCTACATGGCTACTATGCATGTGTTAGTTATGTTGATGCCCAAATTGGATTGATGCTGGATGCGTTGGAAGAGGAGGGAATCCGGGAAAACACTGTTATTGTGGTCTGGGGAGATCATGGCTGGCACTTGGGGGAAATGGGAATTTGGGGAAAGGCTACGAATTATGAAATTGCCACCCGGGTACCTCTAATTTTTTGGACTCCGAAAATGAAACAGAGAGGAAAAGGGAGTCATGCATTAGTAGAGTTGGTGGATTTATATCCAACTCTTTGCGACCTAGCGGGCTTGTCCAGGCCGATGCATCTGGCAGGCAAGAGCCTGCTCCCATTATTGGAAAACCCGGATGTAAAAGGGAAGCAATATGCTGTGAGCCAGTTTCCTAACCCGGCATTACGGGAGTGGGCAGCTAATCCACTTTCTTTGGGAATGAGGAAGACCTTTTTTGGGCCTTTGATTGAGGAAGTGGAAAATCGTATCAAGCAGCAGCAGGGAAAAGGTTGGAATCGTGATCTTTTTGAAAATCATTTAATGGGCTATACTTTACGATCTGATCGCTATCGTTTGATTGCCTGGTTGGACTACCGAGATGTGAATTCGGAGCCATTATTCCTGGAATTATATGACCACAAAAAAGACCCACAGGAAACTCGTAACCTGGCCGGTGAATTTCCCGCTAAGGTGAAAGAATTATTGAAAAAATTAAGAATGAGTGGAATTGGAAAAAGGGGATGAAGAAAGCAAAGTCATCAATACTAATTCTTCTTTTATGGGGATTGCTTTTTTCTCACGCGGCAGACCAGCCTAATATTGTATTGATTCTTGCCGATGATATGGGCTATTCAGATTTGGGGTGCTATGGTGGGGAGATTAAAACACCTAATCTGGATCGTTTGGCTAAGAATGGAATTCGATATACTCAGGCTTATAATACTTCGAAGTGTTGGACTACCCGGATTAGCCTTCTAACCGGGTTGTATCATCACCGGAGTGATCGGAACTTTACGAACACTGCCCTGATTGGGGAAATCCTAAAACCTGCTGGGTACCGAACCTGGTGGTCGGGTAAGCATCATGCGGGTTTTAATCCATACGATCGTGGCTTTGATCATTTTTCCGGATTTCTTGGGGGTGCAATCAATTTTTGGAATCCTGGAGATCAGGCAAGAAAAGGAGAAAAAGAGCCGGGGTGGCGAGCCGTTTATACATGGGCCTTTGATGATCAACTAATAAAACCCTACACTCCAGGGAAGGATTTCTTTGCCACCGATGCGATTTCAGACTGGAGCCTTGGTTGGCTGGATGAAAAAGAAAAAGCGACTGATCCTTTCTTTCTTTTCCTGTCATATAATGCACCCCACTGGCCATTGCATGCCCACCCCGAGGATATTGCTACATATGATGGGGTTTATGAACAGGGATATGAATTTATTCGTAAGACTCGTTATGAAAGACAGTTGAAAATGGGTTTGTTTGATCGGGAGGTTGCTCCTCTCAGTAATCCAGAGCACGAGGAATGGAAATATTTATCAGATCAGGAAAAAGAAGAGGAAGCTCTACGGATGCAGATTCATGCTGCGATGGTGGACCGAATGGATCAGAATATTGGTCGCCTCCTTCAAAAGCTGGAAGAACTTAGAAAGTTGGAAAACACCCTAATTATTTTTCTTGTGGACAATGGAGCCAGTCATGAGAGACCGAGAAAAAAAGTTTGGGATCCTGCAGCTGTGTGGGGTAGTGTCGGTTCTTTTGAAGCGATTGGACAATCCTGGGCGAATGCAATCAACAGTCCCTTCAAGAAGTGGAAGGTGCAGGGTATGGAGGGAGGAATCTGTACTCCCATGATTGCACATTGGCCGGAAGGGATCACATTACCTGAGAATACAATTTCACGTGAACTCTGTCACCTGATTGATTTGGTGCCCACTTTTATGGAATTAGCAGGGGATGAGGCAAAATATCCGAGTGAACTTCCAGAATTGGATGGAATTTCAATAGCCTCGACTTTTTCTGGGAAGAAATTGATGCGTACAAATCCACTTTTTTTTCAATACGGGAGTTGGCAAGCGATTCGCCAGAATCAATGGAAATTAGTGCAGCGAAAACAAGAACCTTGGCTGTTATACGATCTAGACCAAGATCGGACCGAAACTCGTGACCTTGCCGGTAAATTTTCCGAGCGAGTTAAGGATATGGAAAAGTCATGGGAAGGTTGGGCAAGAGAAGTCGGTGCCAAATAATGGAATGGGTAGAACCTGACTGATTTTATTTGCGAACTATGTGACATTTGAAAAAAACTTTACTCAAGTTTTGAGAAAGTGTTGTGAATTCAAATGTAATTACTCAATAGTCAATAAATAACCAGCTTTTATGATCCAGCGAATCTTTCTCTTTCTTTTATTACTATCACAGATCGGACAAATTTGTCACGGTGAGACCCAAGGTCCAACTCATACAGACTTGCGGTATAGTGGTGACTATAAACGAAGCCAAATGGACTTATGGTTGGCTAAATCAAAAAAGCCGACTCCTTTGGTGGTAAATTTTCATGGCGGTGGGTTTAGGGTTGGCGATAAAAGATCTTTTCAGAGGAATTCCATGTTGCAAAATAATTTACCGAAAGGAGTTTCCTTTGCCAGTGTGAATTATCCTTATATTGATCAGGTGGAAGGGAATCATTTGAAGTTACTCGAGCATTGTGCAGAATCGATTAAATTTATTAAGAAAAATGCGGGTAAATATAATGTTGATGAAAACCGAATTTCGGTAATGGGAAATTCAGCCGGTGCTTTAATTACCTGCTTTCTAGGTCATGCTCAAAATTTGGGAATTCGCTCAATCTACCCAATTCAACAACCCAAGGGCACACCTTTATTACTTCGCCATATTCGTGCAGACGGACCTCCCATTTTTGTTTATAATAGATCAGGTTTAAATGATCAGATTCATCACCCCAAATTTGCGTTGATGCTTCAAGGAAAATGTGAAGAAATAGGAGTTAAATGCATTGCTTATGGGATGGAGGGTTCAGGCTTACGAACTTTACCCAAGAAAAAGGATGCGAATAGTTTGGCGATGCAATTTTTTAAGAAGTCCTGGAAATCCAAAAAAAATGAATAACAATATTACAATTAGTCCAATCGGTTCACGAGTATCCAAATGGGGTGAAGGTCCAATCTTTTGGAATGATCATCTCTTATATGTAGATATTGAAGGGCATGCGCTCATTCGATTGAATCCTGAAAGCGGTGACGAAGAATTTTGGGAAATGGGTGAGCGGATTGGAACTGTTGTCCCCCGTGTGGGTGGAGGTTTCTTGTGTGCGGGTGATTCCGGAATTTATACTTTTGATCCTATCACTAGAGAGAAAGTAAATTTAGCTGACCCGGAAGCGGATAAAAGACCCGATAATCGATTTAATGATGGCAAATGCGACCCAAGTGGTCGGTTTTGGGCCGGCACAATTAGCACGGTTAAAAAGACTGGAGATGCCAATCTTTACATGCTGGATACTGAGAAAAACCTTAGTTTGAAAGTAGATGGCGTAACCAATTCAAATGGTATCTGTTGGAACGCGGAGGCAACGTTGATGTATTATATTGATACTCCCACTAAGAAAATCATGGCATATCCTTTTGATAATAGCTCGGGCTTTGTTTCTGAACCGTCTTTGGTGTCTGATACGGGGGTTCTGAATTTAGATGGCTCTCCGGACGGTATGACGATTGATTCGGAGGGTATGCTTTGGGTGGTCATGTGTCATGGCGGAATGGTAGTGAGAATTAACCCGCAGAGTGGAGAGCTGGTTCAAAGGGTTGATGTTCCATGTGTGGAAACAACGGCTTGTGCATTTGGTGGAACAAACTTAGATCGCTTGTTCATAACCACAGGTGTCCATAAGTCTTTGCAGGAAGAAAATGCAGGGCAAGTTTTTGTAGTGGATGGACTGGGTATAAAAGGAACCACTGCCTTTGCATTTGCCCAATAACTCGATTTCAAGGACCCAAAACCTCCTGTCGTTGGCACGGAATAGGAGAGGGTTTCGAAGAATTCAGCGGGGAATGGAGGTAATTTTTTCCTGAATATGAAAGAGCGGCCAAGGATCACTGGAAAGGTTATTTTAGGGCAACTTCCTTTGTTACAAAGAAGGGCTCACCAATCGAAACGAAAGCATTTTTGTCATAGAAGAGGGAAAGCCCGGAGCAAAACTGGTTTCTGGGGGTTAATTTGATTTCAGGCCCCACTTAACCGCATTAATGAGCAGTTGTTTAAATGCAGGTTTTTCAAAATCCTCGATGTGCCCCAAAGAAGTGTAGAAAATCTTCGCTTTTGAGGCAGTACGGTTTGTCCACGCAACCGGTTCAGAAGGGGAGTCCTTGATTCTTCCCTGTAAAAGAACTGTTGAGCTTTTGGGTAAAGGGGAGTTTTTGTAAAGCGTCGCCGGAGTGGTAAAGGGAAGTTTTACATCTTGCAATATGGGGTGGGGTACTGGCTTCGAAAAATGTTCGATCGAGCAAATTTTTCCTTTGCCGTAATGGCCGTTATAATTTCCACCAATAATTTTCTTGTCCCATTCGGTCCATACTTGATGGCCTTTGGGGACTGGAGAATTTTTAAGATCAAAAGCATGTGATGTAGTTCGTATACCGATGATCGGTTTTCCCAATGATACATGATTTCGAATGAGGTTCATGGTTCTTTCCTTAAATGCTCTGCGACGAACGCTGATAAAAAGAAGATCAGAATTTTCAATCTTAGAGGAATTCTTGAGGATATTACGATTTGTTCCTTCTTTGGGAGCTTGGGAAAAATAGAGAATGAATTCCTGAGATAAATTTTTGTGTGCAAATGCGGGAACAGATTGTTCTGTTTTATATTCTCGCTCCGCGATAATAAAAGTAATGGTTTTCTTTGGGTTTGCAGTAATGGGATGAACGAACAAGAGTCCTACAATGAGAATGATAAAAGTATTTTTCATTTTAAAAATTTATTAACGAACTGAATAAAGGTCGAGGGAAAGCAATGAAAAATATTTTTTACCGGGCAATCTTTTTATTTTGAAATATCAACTTGTGTTGATATATTAAAAATGTTTCCATTTGAGAGATTTTATATATTCTAAAATTTATGAATTTTTCATTGTCACAAAAAGTCGCCCTTGTCACGGGAAGCAGTCGAGGATTAGGATATGGGGTTGCACATGCATTAGGGAAAGCGGGTGCCAAGGTGGTTCTTAATTATTTGAATGATCGGGAGTCTGCCGAAAAGGCTTTGGCAGGCTTAAAATCAGATGGTATTCATGCCATGCTCGTGAGAGCAGATGTTTCTAACCCCGAGCAAATTTCATCCTTGGTTGAGGCTGTTGAAGAAAAATTTGGCTCTTTAGATATCCTTGTTCCCAATGCTACTCCGGAACAGCCACAAAAACCCATTGAGGAGTATGATGCTGATTTTTACCGTCAGATGTATGATTTTTTTGTGATGAGTCCTTTTCATCTAACTCGTGCAGTTTTACCGGGGATGAAAAAAAGAGGACATGGTCGAATTATAAATATTACGAGTGAAGTCTTTCATTGCTCGGTACCCGAATTTAGTGCTTATGTTGCGGCAAAAGGCGGGCAGATTGGGTGGAGTCGAAGTATGGCAAA
The DNA here is from genome assembly GCA_018646565.1 of Opitutia bacterium. Classification (GTDB taxonomy): domain Bacteria; phylum Verrucomicrobiota; class Verrucomicrobiia; order Opitutales; family Seribacteraceae; genus Seribacter. The sequence goes on from JABGUO010000215.1 coordinate 6,508, forward strand.
TGAATTGGCACCCCATGGAATTACTGTGAACACAGTGGCACCAGGGTGGATTCCCACGGAGCGACATGAAAATGATCCGCAGGATGCAAAAGATGAATATTTAAAAACGATACCGCTTGGTCGTTGGGGGAAACCTGAAGATGTAGGCAATGCAGTTTCCTATTTTGCCTCTGATGAGGCTTCCTTTATCACCGGACAAACTTTGTGTGTAAATGGTGGACGCACGCCCTGGTAAAAAATTTAATCCTTAATTAAAAATCAATATGAAGACCTATTCCAAAATACTATCTCTTTTATGTGTGCCAATTCTTGGTTCTTTTTTCGGTTGCGGTGAAAAGCCTGGCGAAGAAGGTGCCGATTCCCAAGCTTCCTTTGCTTATGTGACTAACGGAGTGGACCCATTTTGGGATTTATGTGCAGCGGGAGTCCGGATTGCGGAAAAAGAATTTGGTGTCAATTGCGAGGTTCTGATGCCTCCTAAAGGAGTAGTGGACCAAAAAAGAATGATGGAAACTTTACTGGCTAAAGGTATAGACGGTATTGCAGTTAGCCCGGTGGATGCCGAGAATCAAACTCCTTTCTTAGATGAAGTGGCAGAAAATACTATTCTGATTACCAACGACTCCGACGCCCCTAAGAGTAAGCGATTAGTTTTTATTGGCACGAATAACTATAAGGCTGGTCGAGCTTTGGGGGGGTTGGTTAAGAAGGCACTGCCTGAAGGTGGTGAGGTAATGCTGTTTGTGGGTCGCCTTGAGCAATTGAATGCCCGCCAGAGAAGGCAGGGCGTAATCGATGAATTATTGGGTCGTCCTGTACAAAGCTTGGAGCAGGTGAAGTACGATCCCGTCGATGCAACTAATTTGACCACAGAAGGATCAAAATATACCATTTTGGATACTCGTACGGATAATTTTGACAAAGCGAGAGCTAAAAGTAATGCAGAAGATGCGATCGCAAAATACAAGGACTTGAAATGCATGGTCGGGCTGTTTGCATATAATTCCCCTTCATGCATCGATGCGATTAAGGAGGCGGGCAAGTTAGGAACTATCAAGATTTGTGGCTTTGATGAACAGGATGCGCTTCTCCAGGCAATTACCGATGGGCATGCTTATGGCACCATCAGTCAGCAACCCTGGGAATATGGATATGAATCCATTAAGATGCTAAAGAAGATACTGGAAGGCACTCAACCAGAGAATACTTATCAGGAAGTTTCATTTCTCGAGGTAACCCAAGGTAATATCGGTGAGTTTTGGGCCAAAAAGAAAGAAATGGCCGAACTTGGGAAATCCGAGTAAATGAGCTCAGATTCAGGTCTGCTTCTTGAAGTAAAAGACCTTAAGAAAAGTTTTCCCGGGGTACTTGCCTTAAAGGGAGTTTCCCTGACACTCGGAAAGGGTGAAGTTATCTCACTGATCGGAGAGAATGGTGCGGGGAAAAGCACTCTGATGAAAATCTTGGCCGGTGTTCAACCGGCGGATTCAGGCGATTACTACATTGACGGGCAAAAAGTTGATTTTAAGAATGTCCGGGAGGCCATGGATTTGGGTATCGCCCTCATTCACCAAGAGCTTAACCTGGCAGCTAATCTTGACCTGGCATCCAATATTTTCCTGGGCCGTGAACCCGGGAGCAAAGGTTTTATTAATGAACAAAAATTACATACTGAAGCAACGCGACATTTAAAAAGAGTCGGGCTAAACTTACCCTCTGAAACAATTGCTGGATCGTTACCTATAGGTAAGCAGCAATTGGTTGAGATTGCTAAAGCTCTCTCCTGTAATGCCCGGGTTTTGATCATGGATGAACCGACCAGCAGTCTTTCTCAAAAAGAAACAGAGACTTTGTTCGAAGTGGTGAAGGGTTTGCGTGATGAAGGAATCAGCGTGATTTACATTTCCCACCGACTGGGTGAAGTGAAAGAACTTTCCGACCGGGTAACCGTATTTCGGGATGGTGAGAATGCGGGGGAGTTAGCCAAAGATGAAATCAATCATGATAATATGGTTCGCTTAATGGTGGGGCGTGAATTGAGTGAATTTTATGACCGAGAAATTCACAAGCCGGGGGATTGCGTACTCAAAGCGTCGAATGTGGTTTCTCCAACCTATCCTGAAGTTCCGGTTTCAATTGAGGTGCGGGCGGGTGAAATTGTTGGGATTGCAGGGCTCGTTGGTGCCGGTCGCACAGAATTATTACAGACTTTTTTTGGTGTCACTCCTTCCCTCGGTGGAGAGTTGGAAGTGCAGGGGGTCCGTTTTTCTCCCCGTTCGCCAGCAGACGCAGTTCATGCCGGTTTAGCACTGGCTCCTGAAGATCGAAAACACCACGGATTGGTTTTGCCAATGACAGTTCGTGAGAATGCAAGCCTGCCCAGCCTCGAACGAGATCAAAATATGGGTATTCTTGATCATTCCAAGGAAAAAGAAATAGCCAATGTCGCGGTTGAGCAGATGAAGATCAAGACTCCAAGTATCGAGCAGGCGGCACGATTTCTTTCCGGAGGGAATCAACAAAAGATAGTTCTGGGGAAATGGTTGGCCATGAATCCTAAATTGCTAATGCTTGATGAACCTACCCGCGGAATTGATATCGGTGCGAAAAGGGAGATTTACAAGCTTATGGAGAAGCTTGCTGGCAAAGGGATCGCAATTCTTTTTGTTTCCAGCGAGATGGAAGAGGTCTTGGGAATGGCAGACCGGGTTTACGTGATGCACGAAGGAGGAATTTCAGGAGAACTTCAAAAGAATCAAATGTCAGAGGAATCAATTATGCAACTTGCCACAGGAGGCTCATTGGAAGCTTAAAATTATGAAAAAAAATGTATTTGGAATCTTCGGTCTATTGGTCACAGTCTTTGTAATTACGGCGATTGCAGACCCCAATTTTCTCTCTGCATACAACATGCAAAACACGGCCAAGTGGTCTAGTTTGTATGGTGTGATGAGTATCGGGGTCGCGTTTGTAATCATCACGGGCGGAATTGATTTATCCATCGGCTCGGTGGTTGGGCTGGTTGCAGTGGTGCTTTCTTTTTTCACAAAAATCCAGGGTCTCGATCCAATTGTAGCGATTGGGTTAACTTTACTTATGTCGGTTTTGATTGGGTTGATTCACGGTTTGCTAATTACCAAGGCTAAACTTCAGCCCTTCGTGGTAACACTATGTGGACTGCTGATTTACAGAAGTTTAAGCCGGTGGTTGACTGATAATCAATCTTTGGGACCAGTACCCTTGGAGGGTGATTTGGGATTTGAAAATTTGGAACAGATCCTGATGCTAGATTTTCTTTTTAGTGGCCAGATTCCGATTGGTGATTTTTTCAAACTTCCAACGCCTGCTCTTTTTCTGTTAGTTCTCGCAATAGCTGGTTCGGTCTTTTTACGGAAGACGATCTGGGGTCGATATTTATATGCTTTAGGTAACAATGAAGATGGTGCCCGATATAGTGGCATCGACACTGATCGCATGAAAATTGTAGCTTATGTATTGTGCTCCTTTTTTGCGGGAATTGCGGGAATTCTTTTCGCTTTTGAACTGGGTTCAGTTCAACCTGCCCAGACCGGTGAATTTTACGAACTTTTTGCGATCGCAGCAGCTGTTCTCGGTGGTTGCAGTCTGCGGGGGGGAGAAGGTTCTATCCTCGGAGTCATAATTGCTGCTGCAGTAATTAGGATAATTTTTAATTCCATTAATATGGTCGGAATTTCAACTCACTTGGAATTTGGAATTCTGGGTGTGGTAATTTTGTTGGGTGTGATTGGGGATGAAATGTTAAAAAAGAAAATGGCCGAAAGGCAGGTGGCTGCTAGCGAGAAATTGGCCGCAGAATTAAGCGAGAAATCAAAGAATAACGAAAATTTGGATTAACTTTTCATTGAATTATTAGTGACTATGCCAACCTTTCTGTTTTGATTGGAAACTATGAATTCATGCGATACTAAGATTTTTGACTATTCTTCGATAAATAGCTTTCTTTCCAAGAATTCTATTTGGATAAAAAACAATCCATGCATAAGTCCTGATTTCTGCCTGGATTGGGTTCGTTTTACTGAAGGTCTTAATGGTACTCCCAAGTTAACTGAATATTCACGAAGTTCTTTTTTTTCCGATTACGGTGAATGGAGCTTAGTGGAAGACCAATGGGGAGATCATGCATGGAGGTTGAGAGTTTCTGATGGAATTAATGAGGACTTTGAATCATTGAGCAATGGATTTGAGACGGAAGAATTTATTTATTTTCCGGCTTCCTTTGAAAACCTCGTTCGGTTAAAAAATTTACTTCAGGAAAGTGATCCTGAAACCAATGCTTTTCCCACATCACGGGCAAATCTTGGGAAATCAACTTTGGGAATAGGAGCCCGCTTTACTACTCTGCACTGGGATGGGGTGGACTGGGCTATGTCCCGATTAGGCATGGGGTTGACCGCGAATCAGAACAGTATTCCTCGTGAACTAGTTTATGATGTGAATGAAATGCTTGCGGGAAACCTAGATACTGTACCTTTTCCTTTTATTGGCTGCGATGTGCCTGAGGGGCATCAGGGCCAAAGTGTGGAGGGAATGACCCATGGTTGTATTTTGGCAAAATTTAAGAATGGATTTCACAAACTTGGTATCTCATGGAGTTTTAATGCGGATCATCAACCTATTGGGGGGAAGTTTGATAAAAGGGAAGATCAACTGGTCGCTGGTTGTATGTTTGCCAGTTATATAACATTTGATCTTTCACCTGAATTGGCTGAGACGGTTATCCCGGAATCTGAAGAGGCAAAAGCTTGTTTCGTCGACAAGGAGGTTCCACATGATTTGGTGGATGCGGCAAGAAAGAGGGTAGAAAATGCGGGGTTGTATCCCAGTGAGGACGAATTCAATGGGTTGCTGGCATATGTTTGGCCAGCTCTTCAAAAAATGAAGGTTCGCGACGATAAGTATAAGAGCTTCCGGAAGAAGCATTTTAGTACAGATTTAGGATGTGATTTTCTCAGGGAATTATCCATTGATGAATTGCCCGGATTAACCACCCCAGAGACAACTGCCGTAATGCTTGCCCTTTCATTTGAAATGGGAATGCCGATTCACTTTGTGGCTCCTGCATTCGGGTTTCAGAAGAATATTCCTTATCCCGATAACGATCAACTGCGGGAAATGATAAAGCC
>JABGUO010000021.1 GCA_018646565.1 Opitutia bacterium
AAAATCTCCCAGACAAACCAACGAATCGGTCTTCGTGCCCTGTGCTACCCTGGCCGGCCAACTAAGCACGAAAGGTACCCGGTGTCCTCCGTCCCAGAGACTTCCTTTGCGACCACGCAAAGGACCACTGCATCGATGCCCGGGTGCATTCTTTTCCACCTCCCTGGAAAAACCAGCAGATCCGTTATCCGAAGAAAAAACGATCAGGGTATTTTCCCGGATGCCGTTTCGCTCGAGGGCATCAAGCACCACCCCCACGGAATGATCAGTCTGAGAAACAAAATCAGCATAATCCCCGAATGTGGTGGACCCCTTAAACTGCTCACTTGGAACCACGGGGGAATGAGGAGAACTCAGAGGCATATAAATGAAAAATGGTTTGCCGTTTTTGGCGGCCTCAGCCTTGGCATCTATGTATTTCGATACTTCTTTGTTTAATTTAGGAAGCATCTCCACCACATGATCCTCCCGGATAATTTCATCTGCCCGAATCACGCTGCTCATACTGCGGGCATGATGAAAACCATAAAACTGATCAAAACCCCTGGTGATCGGTCCATCCAAAACTTTGGATCCCACGGGGTATTGTGAAAGCAAATAAGAGTCATCTGTATCCTTGGTATTACCCTTCTTTTTGGGGCGCTTCTGTGCTCCTTCTGCGAGAACAAACTGAAAGCCAAGGTGCCACTTGCCGAAGATAGCCGTGTGGTAACCCTGCTCTTGAAACAGGTGACCAATGGTTTTCCTATTCTTGGCAATCAAGGGGGGCTCTCCATCCCCAATAACAAATCTCTGCAACTTCGTCCGCCAGTTGTACCGGCCTGTAAGAAAATTATACCTGGTGGGCGAGCAAACGGAAGAACTGGTATGAGCATCAGTAAAAATCATCCCTTCTTTCGCCAAACGGTTCACAGATGGCGTAGGAATCCTGGCATGACCTGGGTCCAGTGCCTCGATCTCGCCATAGCCTAGATCATCCGCGAGAATAAAAATAACATTAGGCTTTGGCTCATTAGCTTGTAGCCAAGAGAAGCACAATCCGAGCAATGAAGCCCAAAAGAGGAATTTCTGCATGTGCTTAGTCATTGGCTCTTGCTAGTTATCTCAAGGGGAGATGTCGACCCATCAATTAGATTTAAGGTATAGCTTTTCCACTGCCTGCAGACAAAAGTTTGTCCAATGGCATAAAATGGAGAGAAATCCTCTCATAGGGGCTCTTGATTCCATTTTCGTAGAGGCAAACGACTTGATTATCATCAGTCACCTCGAGGTCAGAATAAGCTGAACTATTGGGGTATACTAAAGCCACTTGTTGCCAACTCTTAGCCTGATCTTTGGATACATACAGGGTCATTTTCTCCCTCTTACTGCTGTTGGGGTTTGTGCTGATCAATAGGTCACCATGACGGATCACACTGCCCTGGCAGCGGGGGTCTTTCCTGTACTTATCATGGGCCAAGGGACTCCAAGTGGCACCACCGTCCGCGCTAAAACGAACCGCTCGCACGCCTTTCTTATGAGTCTGCATGCGAATATCCTGGATGAGTAAATCCTCGTCTGCTTCGGCGATCTGAGTTTCACTGGCACCCACCGAAGATGACTGCCCGATCTCCCAGGTTTTTCCATGATCATCGGAGTAGAGCGAATGGCATCGATATTCCCACCGTTTCACATCCGACCCATGATAAGAATGATTGGCTGGAACAACCAACCTGCCTTTGTATTTCCCTGATTGGATCTGGATGCCGGAACACGGACCGGTAGCATACCAGCGCCACTCGGGTTTTTTCACCATTGCAGAAATATTTTTTCTTTCACTCCAAGTTTTTCCATCATCATCGGAATGGCTAATGTAAATTTTACGGAAACCCTTCCCACGATTTATGATCTCTCCTTCAGTATGCTTTGCTCCATTGGTTAATAAAAAAATTCGACCTGTTTCACGATCCACCAATGGGCAGGGGTTTCCTATGGTGTGCCTCCCATTATCTTGAAGGATTTGCATTTTGGACCATGTCTTTCCGTTGTCTTCAGAACGCTTACACACGATATCGATATCACCATGATCAACCTGGCTATTTTTTCTCCCTTCCGCAAAAGCGAGCAAGGTACCCTGAGTAGTTTTAACCAAAGCAGGGATACGATAGGTGTGATAGTGCCCATCCCCACTTTTAAACAACATCCAATGAAGTCGGGGTGAGGGATCTTCCGCTCCCACTGTATGAATAAGAATAAAGTAGCTTAGCAGACACAGAATTATTTTGATTCCATTTTGATTCATTGTCGCCTGATGTTTGGATTACTTGCTCGACCTTCTTTCTCTTAAGAACTCCGTTATGCTCTTGGACCACAAATAGGCTAAGGGATCTCCTTTGTTCTTGGCATGAGCATGGTTATCCAGTTTTTTCCAATCCTTGTCATCCAGGTATTGATCCACATTTGCATACTCCAAAGCATTAAGAGCAAGGAGGCGCTTACTTTCATCTACTTGGGAGAAGATCTCCTCCGACAAGACCTCATAAGCCGTCCGAGGATCCCCACAGATTGAGAGGGCTTGGGCAGCCATTACCCGGTTGGCGGAATAAGTCTCCTGCTGAATAAATTCCCGAAGGGTTTTTTGGAGATCCATATCGTTTCGGCCGACAAGGTAGATACCGTATGCTGCCCAATGCCGCACTATTGGATCCACGTCACCCAACATCTCTAAGTATCGTTTAAGCAGTGATGCTTCACCCTGACTCGCAAGCTTTGCCGCCTCTAATGCTTTGACAATTTGAAAGCTCTTGCTTTGCCCATAATCGAAAACGGTCGGAAAAGGTGTCCCATCTCCGATAAGATCATAAAACATAGCCTCTGGAATAAGGCTGGTGTCTCTAATTTCTATCATCCATGAGAAAAGGGCATTTTGCATTACATTAATTTTACCTTGATGGGAAGACACCTTTGCGGAGTCGAGACACAGGTTATGAATCTGCCAAGGGTCGTTATGTAAATCATAAAACTCTAAAACCGGCTTGGGCTTGAAGAATCTTGCGTACACAGGTGGGGCTTCTTCCTTCTTCCGCTCGAACCAATCCGCCCATGCATTCCAGTTTCTCTGTACGGTATATCCATGCTCGGGTTTTTGACCTCTTGGACGGTGAGGCATAAAATTACGAATCAGATAATAGCGCCCATCTGTCACTGCTCTTGACATATCATAGCGCCCATTTTGCCTATCCCGGTAGAAATAAACAAAAGGAGGTTCAGCCTCATATTTTGGCCCCATAAACACCCTACCATGCATTTTAGGAGAAGGACTTATTCCGACCATGGAAAGAATGGTTTTGGGAAAGTCAACGAACTGTACGAGTTCATCATTCACAGAACCGGGCAAATATTTGCCATAGTCAAATTCAGCAAGATGCCGCCATTTTTCAGGTACTCGTATAATCAAAGGTACCTGAGTCCCATTATTGAAGATAAAGCGTTTCGAGCGGGAAAGCATACCGCCATGATCCGAGAAGAAGAAAATAATGGTATTATCTGCCAACCCTTCCTTTTCAAGATCGTCCAACCATTCCCCCACGATTGAGTCCATCATGGTAATCTGGTCATAGAAACGGGCCCAATCATGGCGGATTCCCGGAAGATCTGGATGATAGGGAGGCAACATGATCTCTGCCGTTGGGATGCGGGGATTCGTAGGAATCTTACCTTCCACCACATATTTTTTTTCACGGTCTTCTCTAAGTTGCCCTTCGTGGGTTACTGAAGTGTTAAAAACTGCCATAAAGGGTTTATCCTTGGGGAGCTTTGCAATGCTTTGATGCCCTCCGGTGACATCCCAGAATTTCTCTTTATCCTCCTCCAGGTTTTTCGAATTGTAATCTGTTTTCTGGCCGTTGTAACAATAGTAGCCTGCTTTTTTAAATAGACGGGGATAAAGAGGAATTGTGTCTGGTACTACTGGGCGGGATCGCATGTGTTGAGTTCCCAAGGTTGAGGAATGCATGCCAGTTAGCAGTGCACTGCGGGCAACCGCACATACAGGAGAATTAGCATAGGCCCGGGAAAAACGAACCCCATCTGCGGCCAATTGATCGAGATTCGGCGTGTGTGCCTGCGTATCCCCGTAACATCCCAAATGAGGACTAATATCCTCACATACCAACCAGAGAATATTGGGGCGTTCAGGCTCCGCCGCCACAGAAAAGTGAAATGTGAAGAGGGAAGAGTAAGAGATGAGAAGTGCGGTGAACGGAGGATATTTCAAGATAATTTTTTTCATTTTCCAGTCATTTTATTGAATAGGCAGAAAGTCGCGTCGTTTTGTAGATAGCAGAGTGTCCGTTCTAATAAAAGAAAGACGAGTCGGGAAAAAAAATTTTACTTTCATGAATGAGACTTTAATTTTTATAAAGAGATGAAGGATACAAAACCT
>JABGUO010000216.1 GCA_018646565.1 Opitutia bacterium
GGTGGATGAGCAGAGAGAATTGGAACGATTGATCCAATTGCAGAAGTCGCTTCACGAAATCTCATATGATAGTACCATTCATCCTGCATAGTAAAGGGCATGACTCCCTGAGTAATAGGATGACTGGGTAGAAGCTTAAATGCTGCATTCCAAACTGGATTGACCGACCAATAAGGTTCAAAATATCCACCAATCCATTTAAGAAAATGATCTCCAGCAGGACCTTTTGTTGTTTCCACTCCATAATGGATACAGGCTAGTCCTACTCCCCGCTTCATCACTTCATCAAATTCTTTTAGGTTCTTATTTAACAAGTGTCGAACACCACCATCGCAAGCAACTACCACTGCATCTGCATCGTTAAATACGGATTGATCCTGAGGAAAACCTCCGGTTACTACTACAGTTTTAATACCCAAATTAGCTGCCTCTAAATGCTCGGCAAGTAATTTACAACCTGCAGCATGTTCATGAGCAAAAAATCCATGACTCTTAGGTCCAGCCACAAAGACCACTTTCTTATCCTCTGCTTGGGCACAAACCCCAAATAAGAATTGGCATAAAACGAAAAAGAATAATTTATTATTTTGTATCATTTGAGTAAATTTAAAGGATTCAAATCTTAAGTAATTTCAAAATGAATGAAATCGCTAAATTGGATAATATAAAACTTTTCAACGGTATAACTTAGGCCAAAAAATTGTAAGCAACCCTAGTCCAAATAATGGAAAGACTAATTCTGAGATGTTCCAATCTCTTTAAGAGATAAATAAAAGCGATAAAACATCGGATCTTGATCAGCAATTTGCTCCAAAACATTGACCCCCATTTCCTCGAATGAGGAACCAATCTGAAGCACTAACTCCCGATTAGTCAAATCAGCAACTCCTGCATCTCCCTTGTTTATTTGGCGGTACTCACGAACGACCTCGCAGTCAAAATTAGGTTCCGGGTTTGAGTACTCAAAATCATCAATAGATAGGGATGAAATTTTTCCAATCTCTTGGCTATGCTTACTTGAAACCACGAGGGATGAAGATACATTATTTTCCGCCATCTCCTTGGCTTCATGCACCAAGGGTATTGAGTCCGGATAAAACTCCAGGCAGTTTAGAATGTAGGACATGGGAAAAGAGGTTAGTGCGAGGTTTTCCCATTTGGATTCTTCGTAAATTAATCCTGAAAGTCGTGAATGAAAAACCAATGGAGAGTCTCTATATAGTTGGGCACGCTTGGTCATAGACAAGAGTACCTGTTCATCCGCGGCCACTTGGCTCGTTATTCCCATAAACCAGACTGGATTAGGATGGTCGTTAAAAAGAACTTCTTCACTTGGATCTTTAACAATCAAACATCGAAGTGAAATTTCTTCGTTCCCATTGACCGCATTGTCAAGAAGTCCAACTGCTTTTCCTTCCGCATAAGCAAAAATATTTTCACAGAAGTTGGAATGCTGAGCCTGCAAATAGCTAAGCTGAGTTGATAATTCCTCAGAGTTTTTTGGGCTTAATAGGACACAGGAAATTCCATGATTTAATAAAAAGGCAAATGCTTTTTCCCATTGGCCAAATGACTGTTCGTAAACCAAGCGGGAACTCTGTGGAATAACCCTTACAAAAAGGGCTTTTGAAAAAACGACTGGAAGACCCTCCCTCCTAGCCAAACCATTAGCTACATCAAGGGAATTCGCGGGACGTCTTAAACCGGGCAGGACAACTTCTTTAACCATGCCCAAATTTGTAATCTCGAAATTCCTTAAGGGGTCAACCTGTGAACGAACATAATTATAATAACGATCACGGGCTGGGCGATTAAAACTCATTATTTTACGAGCGTAAGCTAGCTCTTCCTTAAGATTGTCGAAGCCTTCTTTAATAGGGGGTTGAACAAAATGATCTAATGGCAACTTACTTATAATCGAATTCATTTTCATTGCATCCGAAGACCCCCAAGCTAATCCAAGTCGTAACTTGGCGTAGGGCTCAACCAAACGAAAACACGCGCCCTGAATCAAATACAAGGAAAAGGCACCAAGAAGGAGTACGAACAAAATATTCAATAGTTTACTAATCATACGGCCTTGGGCTCATCCGATTCATTCGTATTGGTGGTAGAAGGTTCGGAGGCGTTGCTGTCCTCAACCTTATCCACATCCTCGCCAACCATCTCGCTCTCATTTGAAAGCATATTCTCTTCTTCATTAGAACTTGGTGCTTGGACACTCACTGCAAATTCTTCCAAGTTCTGAGGTGCTTCTTCATTAGTCTGTTCAGGATTAACTTCACCATCGGTACCTTGCTCAATTTGTTCACCCGACTCATCCACAACTTCGACTGCTTTCTCCAATGTATTATCCTCTAAATTCTCCTCATTCTCTGACTCTTTCTTCCCTGCATCGTCAGAAGATTCAATCGTTTTATCTTTGGAGGTAGATTCACCCTCTTTTTCCTCAATTATATCTGAATCCAATTCATTCGTAGCACTTGTTTTCATCTTGGTTTCGGACGCTGTTGGCAAAGAATTTGGAATTTTAGATACTGCAAAGTCCTGAACTAATTTTCTTTTTGGGCGTAGAGCATACCAAAGGGAAAAAATTCCAGCTAAATATGTTACAGCAGTAAAAACAAAGATGGCCAACCTTTCCTGTTTGTCGATGACCTCGTTACCTTCGATCAAGCAAAACCAAAAAAGGCCAAGAAAGGTGAGTAAATGAATAGAAATTGCAAAGCTCAAAGATCTAATCTGTAAAGAAACTTTGGGTAAATAACTCAAGAAGATCAAATATGTGGATCCAGCAGAAACCAGAATGGTCAGAACAAGTTTCAGGTAATGGATCCTTTCGCCGGCACTTATTTGTTCAGGCATAAAGAAATACTCAGGCAAGGTATATCCAGCAAACTTGTGCTGCAATAAAGCCTCGATTAAGTGGTTTAAAGGAAATAGGCCGTAATGTAAGGCCGACCAAATAAACACCATTAACAAAAGACCAACGGATCCACTGGTAAAAAATAGGGTTTTGCAAAGAGAATGCATGGGCAAATATAAAACGGTCAAATCGTTCTAAAAGATCGTTAAAATGGCAAGTGAATCTTTAAAAACAAATTTAGAACTGCCCTATCAGGATTAGCGGGTAAGAATCAAGATGTCATCCCATCGCATTTCTTCTTCTGCATAAGAGAAACCCCACAATGCACACTTGCCCGATAGGGTTCCTTTTAAAAATGTAGTAAAGCCCTCTTTCGGGCAAGTGTGCACTGTGGGGTTTCTCTTATGCAGAAGAAGAAA
>JABGUO010000217.1 GCA_018646565.1 Opitutia bacterium
AGTTGCATCCGCCTTCGTCCCAATGGCATACTGCCGCTACGGGTGCCCAACAGGGGCAATGCTCAAACTTTTTGAATTTGGAAAAAACGATCAGGGATGGACCCGCAGAGATTTCCTAAGCTTTGCCCTTCTTGTTCTCTCGATTCTTCTATATTTATTCGTTTGAATCTGCACATTCCAGTATTTCTTATCATTATCATTTGGCTTTGCGGATGTGCGGAAACCACGATTACCGAGAATCCATCAATATGTGAACTTAAAGGAAAAGCACTGGGTACCACATGGTCTGTCAAAGTGCTTACTGCTACCGATTTCAACCTTGAGGACTTAAGAACTGATATCACCCAAAAACTCGAAGAGTGCGATAAAATCTTTTCTCACTGGCGGCCCGATGCAGAACTTTATCAATTTAATGGGGCCCTGACCACAACGCCCATATCCATTCATCCACAATTACTGACTCTCTTAAAGCATTCCAAATGGATTCATAAACAAAGTGGCGGAACCTTCGATCCCACCATCGCCCCAATTGTAAACTTATGGGGATTCGGACCAGTTGGAAAAACAAGATCTACCATTCCGACCGACAAGCAAATTGGCGAGGCATTATCATTAACCGGAATGAACAAAGTTGAGCTTTTACGAAAAGGGTTAGTCCGAAAAAAACTGCCTACCCTGCAACTTGATTTTTCCGGATCCGCCAAGGGAGAAATCATTGATCAAATTTGTACCCTGCTCCAAGGCTGGAATTTTAATAATTTCCTAGTTGAGATTGGGGGAGAAGTTCGAGCCCATGGTAAAGGGAGAAACGGAAAGGGTTGGATCGTCGGCTTAGAAGATGGAAGCGGGGAATCCATGTCCATGGTTTCCGTCCCCCTCCGAAATTATGCAGTGGCAACATCTGGGACATATCAACTCAACAAACCAAACCCTGATGCCAACCGAAATGCTTCACATTTATTGGACCCACGGACTGGCCGTCCCGTTGATCACGAACTCATCGCGGTCAATGCCTTCGCTCCCACCGCTCGGGATGCGGATGCCTGGGCCACCGCTCTTATGATTTTGGGCCCTGTAGAAGGAACTAAAAAAGCCGAGGAGTTCGATATGGTAGTCCGCTTTTGTACAATCCAAAATGGGAAAGTTTCAATTACCCACAGCTCCGCATACAAGCGTCTTTATATAACTGGTAATCCATAAATGTATTTTGACATGTACTTCTGCTGATTAGAAATATTAGTTTGATGCTAGTTATTTCAGGTGCAATAAACTAATCTTCCTATTTTTAATTCCACCCTTAGAAAAATGATTACTAAAATGCAATTTATCCTGTTCCTTGTTATCACCGTCCTTACTTTCGGGTTTCAAACCTCTGCTTATACAGAGCCACCTCAAAAGCAGGTTACAATTCAATCCAAATTCATTGAAACCCATTCTAAAGGAGATCCAAACATTCTTTCTGCACCCAGGATCACAACCCTTTTGGGGCAGGAAGCGGTCATCTGTATTACCCAGGAAAAAAGATCAGAAGGAGTCGATAAAAAGCTCGAGGATGGGGTTCGTATAAAATTCAAAGTTTTGGAGACTCCCAATGGACTTTTGATTCAAGGTTACGCTTTTGTGGGAATCCATGATCCGGAGAAACTTGATCAAGAAGTTGAGATTTTAGGATTATTTGAAGACAAACCTTTTGAATCGGGTCAAAACATTGCGGATGACTGGATGAACAAAACCCAATTAAGTGGTACTTTTAGAATCCGCGGAAAAGCCTATGCCTCCTTATCCACTCCCGAAGGAAACTTTTGGGTGGAAGAAGGAAAATTCGCTTCCGGATACAAACTTCTCGAAATGGACTTATCCAAATCACAACCGTCTGCACTCATCCAAAAAGGAGAAAAGAAAGCTTGGGTCGGTCTTCGATTGGGAGATTCATCAAATCAAATGAATAGGACCAAGTCATTCAAAGATGGTGGGGTGATATTTATAAAAGCAGTACAGCCTGGTGAAAAGTTTTCTTTACCGATGGAAAAACCAAACGGAGAAAAAC
>JABGUO010000218.1 GCA_018646565.1 Opitutia bacterium
AGTTGCATCCGCCTTCGTCCCAATGGCATACTGCCGCTACGGGTGCCCAACAGGGGCAATGCTCAAACTTTTTGAATTTGGAAAAAACGATCAGGGATGGACCCGCAGAGATTTCCTAAGCTTTGCCCTTCTTGTTCTCTCCCTACTCCTTTACCTATTTGTATGAATCACCGAATTCTAGTTTTTCTGATTGCTGTTATCTGGCTTTGCGGATGTTCGGAAACCACAGTTACTGACAGCCCATCCATTACTGAACTTAAAGGGAAAGCCCTAGGCACCACATGGTCTGTAAAAATCCTTGCAACTTCAGATTTCAGCCTTGATGACTTGCGGACAGACATTGTCGAAAAACTTGAAGAGACCGATAAAATCTTTTCCCATTGGCGACCGGATTCTGAGCTTTATCAATTTAATGCAGCCATAACCACCACTCCCATTTCCATTAATCCCCAATTGCTTAGTCTCTTAAAACATTCAAAATGGATACACCAGCAAAGTGGAGGTGCTTTCGACCCTAGCATTGCCCCAATAGTTAACCTATGGGGATTCGGCCCAGTGGGAAAAACCCGTTCCACCATCCCAACCAATAAGCAAATTGGCGAGGCACTATCATTAACCGGAATGAACAAAATTGAACTTTTGCAAAAAGGTTTAGTCCGAAAAAAACTTCCCACCCTGCAACTTGATTTTTCCGGATCCGCCAAAGGAGAAATCATCGATCAAATTTGTACCCTGCTCCAAGGCTGGAATTTTAATAATTTCCTAGTTGAGATTGGAGGAGAAGTCCGAGCCCATGGTAAAGGTAGAAACGGGAAGGGTTGGGTCGTCGGCCTAGAAAATGGAGGGACAGGTAAAGATTCCCTGAAACCTGTAAACCTGAGAAACTATTCAGTGGCTACATCCGGAACTTATCAACTCAATAAGCCTTATCCCGATTCTAACCAGAGTGCTTCGCACTTAATGGATCCACGAACAGGCCGACCAGTGGATCACGACCTGATTGCAGTTAATGCGTTTGCTCCTTCTGCAAGGGATGCGGATGCATGGGCGACTGCACTAATGATACTGGGGCCAAAAGAAGGTATGGAAAAAGCGGAGGAGTTGGATATGGTCGCCCGTTTTTGCTCTACTGAAAATGGGCGAATGAAAATAAGCTTTAGTACAGCATACCAAAGACTTTATCTATCTGATATCCCATAAATCTTCTTGTCTTTCTTCAGGTATCAAAGGAAATTTATGCTTCCTCCATAAATTCCAGCACGATTGCGTGAGTGTAGTTAGATGCACATCAAAATTAAACACAGTATTGGTACTCCTATTCCCCTATTATATGAGTCCTCAATTATTATTTTTCCGAACCGATAGTCTTCCACGGGTTAGTGGATTCAATTCGTCAAAGCGGATTATTCAGTTAGAATCTAGTATAGTCTGAAATAAGATTTTGATTTTCTCACTGAGACCTAGTTTAATCTCCCCAATATGATAAAAATTAAATTATTCCTTAAGCCATTTTTACTTCATTTGTCTTTTTATATTCCTGCTCTCTCTTTTGGCGAACAACCGAATGTCATCCTGATCATGACTGATGACCAGGGTTACGGCGACTTAAGTTGCCATGGCAATCCGATTCTCAAAACGCCAAACTTGGACCGATTACATGCCAATTCAATTCGCCTGACAAATTATCATGTAAGTCCATTTTGTACGCCCACCCGTGCGGCATTGATGACGGGACGTTATCCTGCCCGTACCGGTGCCTACAGAACAAGCAGTGGGCGCAGTAATTTACACCATGACGAAATAACCATGGCGAACTACTTTACAGATGCAGGGTACAAAACCGGATTGATTGCGAAATGGCATCTCGGTGACAACGCTCCCTGCCGCCCGCAAGACCGGGGATTCCAGGATGTGCTTTGGCACAAAGGCGGCGGTATCGGACAGGCACCTGATTTTTGGGGCAATAACCAATTCGATGACACTTACGAACGTAATGGAAAACAAGAGACATTCAAAGGATATGCAACGGATGTTTGGTTTAAGGAATCGATGACATTCATTGAAAAAAACCAAAAGGATCCATTCTTTCTATACTTGGCTACCAATGCCCCCCACTCCCCCTACCGGGTACCGGAAAAATGGTCCGCACCTTATCGCAAAAAGGTAACTTGGAAATTTGGGGCTGAATTTTACGGTATGATCGCAAACCTAGATCATAATATCGGACTGCTAAGGAAACTACTGGATGAACTCGATATCGCGAAGAACACGATTTTCATATTCACAACTGATAACGGGACAGCTAAAGGAAATGGGGGCCCTGGCGGAGATTTGAAAGGGTACCGGGGTTTCAATGCTGGAATGCGCGGACAAAAATCGACTATATTTGAAGGTGGGCACCGAGTCCCCTTTTTTATTCACTGGCCAGACGGTGGTTTAATGGGTGGGCAAGACCGGAAAAACCTGACCGCTCACCTCGATGTCTTACCCACCTTGGCAGAACTTTGTGGATTGAAGATTGAGAGTAAACAGAAACTGGATGGGAAATCGTTTGCAAACTATCTTGGCGATCCTCTAACAAAACCACACCGCGAACACTTAGTCATTCAAATGCATGGCGGTGCTCGATTTGTGAAAAAAGAAAGCCCTTGGTTTATGTCTTGCGTATTAGAGGGCGATTGGAGATTACTGGGAGGTGAAAAACTTTATGATGTTTCGAATGATCTAATGCAGCGCCAAGATATTGCGAATAAGCATCCTCTAGTGGTGGCAAGGCTTCGTGGATTGTATGAAAAATTTTGGAAATCAGTCTCTGTGCGAATGTCCCCAGTTTGCCTGGATCTTGGCAATCCTAACGAAAACCCCACACTCTTGTGCTCCCAAGACTGGAGATTGGAAATCGGGAACCCGCCTTGGAATTTTAGCGAAATCAATCAGTACAAAAAAATTACCGGGCCGTGGCATGTGAACGTTAAACAGACCGGGAAATATCTTTTTACGCTGCGTCAATTCCCCGAAGTGGCAAAAAAAACTCTCCGAGCCGTTCGGGCAAAAATTCGAATTGCAGGGAAGGAAATGTCCAGACCAATCCCCTCTGGTGTTAACCATGTTCAGTTTGAACTATCCTTAAGGAACGGGGAAACAACCCTAGAGACTTTTCTCTACACAGATAACGATCAAATCGGTGGTGCATATTTCACCGAGGTTGAATATTTAAAATAATCGTAGTGATAAACATTAAAAAACTTCTATTCGTAGTATTTCTAGTCTTTAGAGTTCAAACCATTGCTTTTTCGGAGCCGTCTCAAAAGCAGGTTACTATTAAATCTAAATTTTTTGAAATTCGTCCTAAAGGAGATCCAGACATCCTTTCTGCACCCAGTATCACAACCCCTTTGGGCCAGGAAGCGAGTATCTGTATTACCGAGGAAAAAAGATCAGAGG
>JABGUO010000022.1 GCA_018646565.1 Opitutia bacterium
AAAAGGCAGAACGCTGGGGCCAATCCTCAAATCTGTTTTTGAATGGGTTGGAAGCAATAATTCCTAGGGTGATTCAGAAATGAAAGTAATATCAAAATTCAAAGTGACCAAAGGTTACGGTGTATGGAAAAAAGAATTCGAATCAAACGAGGCCATGAGGCTAAAAAATCACGTTCGAGTCTTAGCTTACGGCCATGAAAACGGCAACGAAAGTAGCGTATACACGGTTTTCGAAATGAATTCGATTAAGGATAAGCAGTTGAAAGACCCTCATATGATCGAATTTAGAAAGAATGCGGGCGTTGACCCTACCTCGTTGGAAATCATAGCATTGGTTGAATAATGTCACTGAACATACCCTTGCTTTCATCAGTCGAGATGTATAGAGGGTATGCTCCGTAGCAAAAGATAAGACGACAAATCGCAAGGGCCCCCTTTGTATTGACGGGTGTTGGAAGGGTACCCTTTGCTTACCCATCTAGGCAGACGGGGGCCCTTTGATTCGTTTCACCAGGTAAATCATATCCTATGACGAATTAGCGGGTTCATGGCAAAGAATCCTAGCCCATCAGATGCTTCAAACACTGCTGTCAGATTTTTGTTGAGAAAGGCTGGTTCTATCCATTCAGATGGCAAAATGTACGACACAACTCGTTCTTGGGGAAAGAATGCTTGGGAAGATATCGTAAGCAATACATTTTCAGGAAAATGTGCATACTGTGGGAAGGTAGGCCAGGCTCTAGAAGTTGAACATTTGTTAATGACAAATAGAACTCAAGTAGGCATCCACCATCCAGGTAATACTGTTCCAACCTGTAAGCCATGCAACAAAAGGCAAAGAAAGCCAGGGTCCCAAACAGAATACGATTCATGGGATGAGCATTTGGAAAAAATCTGTGAAAGTAGGGGAGAGATGAATCACTATGAAACTCGAAGAGAAAGAATTCATTTCCACATGAATGAAAGTCAATACAAACTACCATTGAACAATGAAATGGCTCAAGAGGCAGTCAGATATATCACCGATGATTTGTATAAAGAAATTTCACACAACTGTAAGCGTGCTGTTGAAAGATACGAGGATTTGCTGAGAAGATTTGTAGATGATTGAGATAGAGCAGAGGGGTTATCCAGATACCCATTGCTCAGGTATTGGCAAATTGAAGGGTTAGCAGTGGGTCTTTTCAGACGCTACCCTCTGATGAGACGCCTATACAGAGGGTGTTGAGAGGGTTATTTATCCCTTAATTCACTCCATTTTTTAGAAACTATCCACTTATTCCCATCTTCACCGATTTTTATGATCCCTACTCTGAATTCTGAGGCAGGAGTAGAGGGTTTCATAGGCCTAAATTTTTTGATATTTAGATCAGAAACAATAACACAAACGGATATGTTTCTTTTTTTAGAATGATTGCTAGGTTTTCTTTTCCTGACTAATCCTTTGGCTTTCATTTTGCCATCCGTACTTCGAAAATCTCTCTTCCTGATGTATTCAGTCAAGTCCCACTCAATTTCTCGGGCCTGCTTATCTGTTGTTTTGGCGAGAATATGCACAGTTCCAGTGTTGTACTTTTCTAATACTTCATCCACATTAGAAACAATTAGCAATCTAGCAAACTGCACTTCTTGTTTCACCATGATAGAATTTAGTTTTTTTCTAATTGCCTTTTTCTTATCAGTCAATGAAAAACCTGAGTGATGATTTGTCCAGTCCTTCAGTGGGAGTCGCATGGGTATACCAACTAATGCTCATACAAATGTATTGGGATAAGTACAGTGGGTTTATCTGAAACCCCTTTGCATTTTACTTTCCGATACAAAGGGGATTCAGTGGGTCGATACAGACGCTACCCTGTAATGGGGCTGTATGAGTTAGTTGACTTCACATATGGGTGATCATTGCTTCACCGAATGCACTGCATGAAAGCAGAGTTGCATCATCCATCAAACGCTCAAAATCGTAGGTCACGGTCTTGTTGGAGATGGCTCCTTCCATTCCTTTGACGATGAGGTCAG
>JABGUO010000219.1 GCA_018646565.1 Opitutia bacterium
GAACACTTGGCGGATATGGTTTGGCAAGTCAAGTACCGTTAATAATGGAACCAGTGCCAATACCTCTTGGCATTTCTTGGCACGGAGGCCTGACCAAAACCCAGCCCGTTATCGTTTCCGGGTCAATGGTACATCGGGTGGAGACGCACCAGAAATTAACACATCGCACTCTAATAAAGTTCATGATCCAATGATTATAAACCTCCGTTTTGGTGGAGGTACCCGAAAACTATATTTGAACGGTACCGAAGTAATTAGCCAAAACGATACTGGGAATATTGGGTCTTCCACTCATCCAGTCAGTATCGGCGGTAACAAAAGTGGAGGTAACTCGGCCAAGTTCAATCTATCCGAATTCATCATTTTTAACGATTTAATGACCGATGCAGAACGAGTTTTAATAGAAGGAAACTTGGCACACAAATGGTCTTTAACCAGTGTACTACCATCCGGACATGCTCATAAATCGACCGCGCCAACGGTTGGCGGATGGGCAGTGAAAAGAGGCGAAAGTGGTCGGAATGACATTACACTCGACCTCAGTGGTGCTGGCGGAGAGTTTACCCAACCCACCACGATTGATGATGGTGGCTGGCACCACCTTAGCGCAACTTTTGGAAGTGGAAACAAAAAGATTTATATCGATGGGACTCAAATTGGAACGGCGAGTCAAAGCGGTTCAGTAACCGACTCAGCAATCAAGTTAATCCTGGGTGACCCCGATCCTTTCGGTTCAGTTGCGACTCGGGCAAAAATTGATGATGTTCGATTTTATCGAGGTGTTTTAACTGCCAATGAGGTATCCGCTATTCATAATGATCGTGGAGGTGATATTGGAGCACCCAAATTTGCTTTAACCAGTCCATCCACACTTTCCGGTTCGAATGGAAGGTCAGTCTCCTATCAAATATCCGCAAATCCGGCACATGGTCTGACCGGTTATAATTCTTCCATCACCTATTCCCTGCTCAACGCACCAGGTTGGCTATCCGTTGGGTCGACCTCAGGTTTAGTAACCGGTACGCCACCTACTTCTGGAACATACAATTTTCAGGTTCGGGCAGTTAATTCCCTAGGTTCTAATGTTCAGGATGTATCCCTAACTGTTGCTGATTTTACAAATTGGGACTATTCTCTTTCTTTTACTACTGACTTTAATGGAGGTACTCCCCTTAAAGAATGGAATATGTTGGTCAGGTTATCTGAGGATAACTCGACCGGTCCAGGATCCAAGGGTTTTCGCTATTCACAATGTTCAGCTAACGGGGGTGATCTACGCTTCATTGATAAAGATGGGCAGGAATTATTTTTTGAAATTGCAAATTGGAATACCGCTGGAGAATCTCAGGTATGGGTTCGTACACCGACCTTGAAATCGGATGCAAATGTCACCATGTTTTGGGGGAATCCCAGTGCGGGACTTCCGAGCTATGCGAATAATGGCAGTGCATGGAATGATTATTTTGGAGTGTATCACCTCGAACAAGCCACCGGTCCAGCTTCAGATTCAAGCCCATCGGGAAATCATTTATCAGCGATTAATGCACCCGTACTAAACAGTTCGGGTCTCGCGGGAACGGCCTATTCCACAACCGCGTCTGTTGAAAATGGATTTTTAGCCAATGCTCTAAACGGTTCGATTAAAGCAAAAGAAGGAACCTACACAATTTGGGCAAAAACGCCAAGCAATCCAACCGATGAAAAGGACTGGTTTGGTGTCCAGTACAACAACGATCCGAATTATGTCCTGCGTGTTGAAAGTTCGTCCTCTTCCCCCCCGACTCCCCTGGTTAATTCGAGCTTTGATTTTTCCACGATCTCCGGCCTTAAACTTTGGCTCGATGCATCCAACCTTAGCAGTGCGGGAAGCACATGGTCTGATTTGAGCGGAAATAACAACCATGCCAGTAAAACAGGTTCCCCTACCCTCCGTACAAATGCCTATAACGGCAAAGCGGTTATGGATTACAATGGAAGTAATTCCGAATACCATTCTTTCACAAGAATCAGTGATATAAGAACGGTGTTCTGGATGCTTGCCAAAGATACCACCGCAAATGATCGATTTCTTTTAGGTGACACAAGCACCTATCACTTTCACGGAAATGGTAATAATTTCTTTAATTCCACTCATGCCCACACAAATGTTAAGAATGGTCTTATAAAAGTGAATGGTTCATCTGTGAATGGTACATCAACGGGTATGCCCAGTTCACTATCTGTAATCTCTCTTCGCACACTGGGCAATGTACAGGCAAATAACTTTACTAACGATCGTAATATTGGAGGCCGTACTTGGGCCGGTGAATTGGCTGAGTTATTAATCTACAACCAACCTCTGAATGATAATGAAATTGCAGTAATCGAAGGACAGCTAGCTCACAAGTGGGGAACGAGTGGATCTCTTGATTCAAACCACCCCTATCGCTTCAATCAACCAGGAGGTTCCTTTGCTGGATTAACTGATCCAAATGACAATGTGGGTACTGGAAATTGGCAAATGCTCACACTGTCCATAAAGGATGGAAAAATGAACCTCTATGTGGATGGTGTTCAGGACGGCACGGCTAATAAATGGTATTTCCTAGGAAAAGATTTTGTTACCGGGCTTTCCCTTGGTCGTGGTTCCTTGGACGGTGGTCCTGATGCGGTATTTGACGAAGCCACATTCTCAACTGTAGGTCGTTCATCCTCATGGATTGCCGCGAGTTTTAATAATCAAAAAGTAAACTCGAGTTATTTAAATTTTGGTTCCCTTGTGGGCCCACCTAGTTTGAATGATGATGTCGGGACAAAAGTATTTGCTAAAAAAGACACATCAATGTCCTACACAGTAGGATTTTCGGGAAGCGGTACATTTGTCGCGACTGGTCTACCTCCCGGGCTTTCGATTAATTCCGCCACTGGTGAAATTAGTGGTTCAACCAGTGTGACGGGTTCCCAAACCTTTACAGTTACGGCAACGGGTGCAACCGCCGGAGGCGGAAGTGAAACAGATAGTTTTGTTTACACCATTGTGATTAGTGACCCTGCATCCTTCCCCTTCCGTATGAATCTTACGCTATCTGGCTATACAGGTTCATCCACTTTAAATGAATTTCCAGTACTCGTAAGCTTGAACCAAAGTTCGATCAGTGGTTTTGCATACAACTCATTTTTAGATTCCGATGCAGATGGAATCCGAAACGGTGGCGACCTTCGCTTTTTTGCATCGAACGGTAAAGAGTTACCCTATGAAATCGTGGATTGGAATGTATCCGGAATTTCAAACATCTGGGTAAAAGTTCCTTCTATATCTGGAAATAATACGGTATTAACGGCAGCATGGGGTAAAACGGGAACAGAGACTACCCCAGATTATGCTACGGATGATCCGGTTTGGTCCGAAAATTTTGGAGGGGTTTGGCATTTTACTACCGAATCAACTCTTTTCCCCGATTCCTCTCCCAACTCGAATCACGCAACAAGGAATGCGGTAAGCGTTTCCAATACAGGTCAGGTCGGAAAAGGGGCAAGTTTTACAGGGACTGAATTTGCCGATGTCGCTTTTTCTGAGAGCCTTAATACCGACAACTTTAGTATATCCATTTGGGCCAAAAGAACGGGATCAGATACAGGATATCGATCCCCTTTTACCGCTAGACAAGAAATGGGCTCTGGACTCACCTATGGGTACATGCTCTATTCTCAGTCTAATAATTACAGATTCTGGACAGGCAAAGGAGTAACAAACGGTTCGTGGCATACAAGTCCTGTCGTTACCCATAGTGCCGGAGCCTGGGATCACATCGTTATCACTCATGATGGATCTTCCAAAAAAATCTGGAAGAATGGTGCCTTGGCTAATACAGCAACCGGTAACCCTATCTACAGTAAAAACTCTCTTTACGGGCTAAGAATCGGAGCGGGTGCTAACGAAAATCCGATAGGCCAATATTTTTGGAACGGTCAGCTTGATGAAATGCGACACTCATCTGTTGCCCGCTCTGCAGATTGGGTCGAGGCGGAATTTGATAATCAAAAAAGTTCAGGGACGAAATTGGTCAGCTATGGCTCTGTTTCCGGCCCTAGAATTATTACCTCCCCTCTTTATGTGGATGGAACCTATGGCCAAAGTTTTTCCTACAACCTCACCGCAACGGCTAGTCCATCTGGTTATACCATACTTAACTTACCAGACGGATTAACTTTTGTTCCAGCCACCGGTGCTGTAAGCGGAACTCCCACGCAAGCAGGTTCTTTTCAGGCTACCCTTGTAGTAGATTATTCGAATGACGATGGGGATACCACTGATTTAGATTCTCTCAACGACCGTTTGGGTAATGTGGACGGACTCGCAAGTGATGCGATCTCGCTCAATATTACCGTTAACCCCTTGCCACCAACGATCGCCACTTTGGCAGCTAATGCTGTAGGACCTTCGTATGCTAATTTCGAGGGAAATGTAACTAACTCCGGAGGTCTTCCTCCTGAAATTAAAGTCTATTACGGAACGAGTGACGGGGCAAATGATCCTAATGCATGGACCGTGGTAAAAAACATTGGTAACCAACAAACTGGAGTGTTCTCTAATCAAATTGGAGACTTGACTCCCGGGAACACTTATTACTATCGAGTACGAGCCACCCATAGTGGAGGAGATGCATGGGCAAACTCGTCGAAGAGTTTCACCACGCAAACCTCCAACAGTCCGATTGCTGGAAATGGCCCAGTTCAAAATGCAACTGGTACCTCAGCTAAGGTGATTGCAAAAATCGCAAACTTTGGCTCAGGAACGGTTAACTTTGCACCGCGTACACTAAGCGCCAGTGAATTCCCAGGCTTAACACTTTGGGTAGATGCTGCTGATGCCAGCAGTATAACCAAAGTCTCTGGAAGTAACGAAGTTTCCACATGGGCGGACAAAATTGATTCGACAATTAAGTTGCACGGGCACTCAACAAACAAACCTGATACCGGTGCATCAATCAATGGATTAAACGCGATTACATTTGATAAAAGAAGTAATAGTAACATGGAGCATGTTTTTGCAAAAAAAGGAAATGCAAATTGGAACCCAGCTGGCTCAAACGGAGCAGCAACTGGCTCTATTTCAGATGTTGTGGTTATTTTAGTGGGTCAGCTCGACACAATC
>JABGUO010000002.1 GCA_018646565.1 Opitutia bacterium
ACTATCTTTTGGGTAATAAAAGCGGAAAGCACTAATGGCGGATTTCTACTCGGCGACGATAATCGATATGATTTTCACAACAATTCTGGAAATCCTCCAAATTTCTGGCACGGCAGTCATGCTTCCGCCAATGTTAGAAATGGAAACCTTTCCATTAATGGAACGAGAAACATATCCGGCACAAGCACAGCCATTAACGCAAGCTTATCAAATCTATCCATTGTCAACTTGAAAACTGCTGGAAATGTGGAAGCCAGTCGCTTCAGTAGAGACAGGACAGAATCTGGTCGGAATTGGAAAGGTGATCTAGGCGAACTGATTATATACAACAGCCCATTGACTGATTCAGAAATTCAAAAAATTGAAGTATACCTAGCCAATAAATGGGGGCTTGAATCCTCATTCCCGAATTCGCACCCAAGTAATGTAGCACATGCCGGTGGAGGTGCAGGATATGCAGGGAAAGGAAATGATCCTTTCATTGGTATAAGCAATAACTCATATGGGGATGGTGCTTTGACAAACTTAATGGGCGGATCCGGTGGCGGGGGTGGAGACTACCCTGGTGGTGCCGGTGGCGGAGCGATTGAACTGCTGGCACACGGGGATGGAGTTCTTACTTTAACAAGTGCTGCAAAAATTCTCGCAAATGGTGGTGATGCATCGCGAGTCCATGCTAAAAGTGGTGGTGGTGGTTCCGGCGGAGCGATCAAACTTTCAGGTGGGTCTGTATCGATTGCGGGTACCCTCGAAGTCAAAGGTGGAAAAGGACTTACTGCAACTGAAGGTGGAGGAGGTCGAGTCTCGATTCAGACAAATGGTAATCTTGTTCTTGGTACCACTACTCTGAATGGATTCCATGTGGGTTCATTACATATTTCCGGTGCAACACCAACCAATGTATTATCCCTGTCCTCCGGCACATTGGTTTTTGATACTACTTTTGGTTATTGGCACCACACCAGTGGAGTCCATGGAGTCGGCACCCTTGAACAAAAAGAAGATGCCGATGGAATATCTTATAAAACTTGCACCTTCACATTTGATTCAATCAACCTGGCCGCCGGATTAAATGTTGTTCTACAGGGAGAAAATTCGCTCATTCTCAAGACCCGTAACAATGGAAACTTTTCCGTGGGTACTAACCTGAATGCGAATGGTGGAAATGCACAGGACACTTATGTGGGCTATTATTCTGCCATTGATCATGGCATTGGAAAATTAGGGGGGCTAAATGGAGGAATCAAAGCCCTGACTAATGGAAGCGGCTCTGGAGGCGGTAAGCTCGAAGGGGGCGGAGTTTCCGGCAACCTAGTTGGTGGCGGAGGAGGTTACGGTTCCGCTGGCGAATACAATTCCAATGATTTTGATTATGGTAAAACTTATGGCACCCCTACCCTTTCCCATCTGCTTGGTGGTTCTGGGGGTGGTGCAGCCTCTCAATCAGGGGGTGGCGCCGGCGGTGGTGCAATCTCACTGGAAGCTGACGGTAATGGAACCCTTACGATTCTGACTGGTGCTACTGTTTCTGCAAATGGTGGTGGAGTATCAACCTCCCTTGCCAATATTGGCGGGGGTGGATCCGGTGGATCGATCCGACTCGCAGGGAGACAAATCATTAATAATGGAACCATTTCAGCAAAAGGAGGAACTCCTCCAACTTCTGCATCAAATTACGACGGCGGGAAAGGCGGTGGAGGGCGGGTCGCGTTCAACTACAGTCTCAACCTCACAGAAGGAACACTTGAATTGGGTAGCGGAGCACTTGAAGGTTCAAAATCTTACAACACCCCACCTTCGGTCAGTAACTCCAGTTTAGCTTCCACACTTAGTTATTCAAACAACTCGTACCGCAAGCAAAGTGCTACTCGTTATGATGACCTTGTATTATGGTATCCGTTTGATGACGCAAGTGGTTCCACAGTTATGGACTATTCTCAGTATGAGCGAAATGGTACCTTAGTGAATGCAAGTGGAAATAATTGGATTAAAGGAAAATCAGGAGGAGCCATCTCGTTGGATAATACAGCAGGCACCTACTCCAATGATCCTAGTGGCGAACACCTACAAATGGGCACTTGGTCCTTGGGAGGTGCATTTACTTTCGCTTCCTGGGTTAAGGCAGATGAGTTTCGTGCAGACGCACGGTTGATCAACCTGGATGGCACTTACAAATTGGCCGTTCATCTTGGCTCCCCCAATAACCTGGGCTCTCTTTTTGGAAGTACTCCTGGTGGAGATGAAATCCATGATTCTGGAACCGGTTTTTGGCAATGGAAAACTTGGACACATATTGCAGTGAGTCTTGAGAATGCAGGAACAGACTCCTCCACAATACGCTACTACAAAAATGGCTCCCTATTCTCATCATCCACATCCGCAACCGCACCCGTGGTGGAGAATCGTACATCCCAATTCATTGGTCGGTCCGATACAAGTAATTCATTTCATGAATATTTTTCTGGTGACTTGGATGATTTGAGAATTTACCGGGTCAATCTAAGTGCCAGTGAAATTGGATCCGTATATGCCGAAACTAACAGTTCTTTGGTATATACAATCGAAGGACTGAATAACCCAACTAGTTTCTCTGCAACCGGTCTGCCCACCGGTCTTAGTCTGAACCCAAGTACAGGGGAGATAAGCGGTCACTCGACTTCCATTGGCGATCACAATGTAACGATTATCGCTTCCAATCTTTCCGGTTCATCTCCGAGCAAAACATTAACGCTCACAATAGGAGCATCGAAACCTATTATCGAAACCAACTATCCAGTCACTCGCGAATCCGATCTCCTTGGTTGGTTCAAATTCGATGAAACTTCCGGTACAACTGCTTCCAATTATGGAACGAAGGGCTCCGCCGCCCTTCTTGCAGGAGGTGCCACTTTTTCAACCAGTGAAAAGAAATTTGGTTCATCATCCCTGAATATTCCTACAGGAAGCACGGGAGCTTATGCACAGGTTACTA
>JABGUO010000023.1 GCA_018646565.1 Opitutia bacterium
AATATTTAAGTCTAAATCAGGTATTAAGAATTTGTTTCCATTCTGAATAATTCTTGGAGAACCTTTCTCGGTAAATTGATGGATCATTTCTACTGTCATTTGCACAAATGGTCTTGATACAGTTTCACCAATTAAGTTAAGCCGAATTTCACCAGAAATTAATGGACTAATTAATAGAACAGCAGATAATATTTGACTACTTGCCGAAGCATCAATCTCCCAATCTTCGTTCGATAGTGCATTCGTTATTATGGTAAAAGGAAAACAATTTATTTCACCTTTGAACTCAAAATTTGCACCATGTGATTCTAGTACATTGAGCAATCCACCCATTGGCCTAACTCTCATTGGCAAAGACCCATCTAGAAAATATTCGCCTTCTTCTTGAAGGGCAAGCAGGGCGGTAAGAAATCGAGCAACTGTTCCCGCATTCCCAACATTTATATTGGCTTTCTTGACGGGTAGGACTCCTTTACAACCATAAACAATAACAGATTTATTTTCTCTTTTAATTTCAATTTTTACGCCCAATAATTTTAAGGCAACAAGCATGATATCGACATCTTCACTGTGTAATATACCGTTTAGTTCAACAACCCCATCATTTAATACTGCTAAAATAAGTGCACGGTTGGAAATACTCTTAGATCCGGGTACTTCAACCTTGCATTTATTTTTATTACTAAACGGAATAATATCTATAAAATCATCGTTCATTTATCTAATTCTTTACGAAAATTTGCACCTATTTTCAAATAGTTGTATAATTCGTCTTGATTTTCCCCTTTTAATAGTTCTTTAATCTCTAAAAGTGATTTCTCCCAGCCTGCTATTGAAGCTAAAATTTCTTTTTTGTTCATATGAAAAATTTGCTGCCAAAGGAGGGGATCTCCCTCAGCAATTCGGGTTGTGTCTTTCAACCCATTTCCCGAGATTTTTTTCCAGTTTCGATCCTGAGTATCAAGGTGCCTTGAAAGACAGGAGGCAAGTAAATGTGGTAAATGGCTAAAGTATGCAGCCGCCCGGTCATGTTCAGCTGGACTAAATTGGAAAACGATCATTTTTAATGCTTTCCAGAACTCTTCTAACTTGTGAATATATTTTACTGGAGCATCCTTCATTGGGGTAATGATACACGATTTCCCGTTCACCAGTTCTTTGCTTGCAAAATCCATCCCTGACTTTTCTGAACCTGCCATGGGGTGCGAACCAATAAAAAATCCCTCCGAACTTTTCATTGCCTCTTCACAATCCAAGCAAATTTGTTTCTTCACGCTTCCCACATCAGTAACGAGAGTCCCTTTTTCTAAATAAGGAGCAATCTGTCTTATAATTCCTCCAATTGTCTCCACTGGCGTACAAATAATTACCAAATTGCTTCCAATGACAGACTTTTCTAGGTTTTCTTCCCCATGTTGACACCAAGTTTTCGAAGAACACAAGTCTACCGTCTCTTTTCGTCTCGCCCATATTGTAATTGATTGTGCAATCTTGGCATGATGAATAGACATCGCAAGTGATGCTCCCAATAAACCGGAACCAAGAATGGTGATTTGCTCGAACATTTATTAGCTAGTACTTAAATTTGGTTGATAGTTAGATTTTTAATATTACAACTTATCCATTGATGGAAAATGATTTTAAAGAGCAAGACTCAAAAGATAATGATTGGGGCCAACCACCTTCTCCCTTAACGCCCGAAAATCAAAAAAAAGCGTTTAGAGCTCAAATAATTTTAGGAATCGTTTCATTAATTGGCATTACCTTGCCAGGAATACTTTTTTGGTTATTGGGTTGATAGTATGAAAACTGTGAAAAACAACTTTATCATGACGTCGAAAAAAAAGAAAGGTTTCTGTAAAATTGAACTTTTACTAATTGTGCTAATTTTATGCACCGCAGTATTTCTTGCTTTGCCAATAGTAAACACTTACCTAAAATCCCGATCGTCCGATAATATTGAAGTGCTCGATCAAAATTTACCAAGTTGGAATGAAGGCATAGATGAAAACGGCTCGGATGTACCGGTTAAGATTATTACCGAAGACTAATCTTTTTATTTTTTAAAACCCCCATTATTGCTGTATTTGAATTTTATCAAAAGTAAGTTATTTATAACTTTTTGCTTGGTTCTTTCTATTTTCTCCATGCTTGGGGTTCTTTATTTTGTAGTAATCACAATTGGGGGAGACGAAGGTAAACAATATGTACTAGACAATTGGTCTTTGTTTGAAAAATTTTTGCTTAATAATGGATTTTGGCTTTTCGTCGCCCTAGCTATATTACCCGGTTTTATCTTACCGTGTGCACCCTTTTTATTTTTATTTGGAATATGGGGAACCAAATACGGTACTGGACTCGCCTGTGCCTACAGCGTACTTGCTTTATCCCTAAATCTAGTTTGGACCTATTGGCTCGCACATGGAATTGGGCGTTCATTTATAGACAAACTGCTAAAAAGATTTAAGTACAAAATACCTGAACTACCCCCTAATAATTTAACTCAGTGGGCAATCATTCTACGCCTCACTCCTGGAATTCCATTTATCTTTACGAATTATGCACTTGGCTTACTGAAAATTCCTTTTTCGAAATATCTTCTTGTCTCGATTCCGATTGTTGCAATTACTGATTGTGGATTTGTTTTGGCCTCAGCAGGAATTTTCGGAGGAAGTTGGAAATTCATATGGAGTGGGGTCTCCATTCTTATCATCATGATCTTGATCGGTCGCACTGTCTCTAAAAAACAAAATAATGCAGACAAATCTATTTGAAGAAAATCAAGACTCCTCCGAAATATGGTCGGTTGGACAATTAACAAGAGAAATTAAGAGTACCCTCGAAAATAGGTTTCCCCCTGTTTGGATAAAAGGTGAAATTTCAAATTTAAGGGCACAGCCTAGTGGACACCGGTATTTTATTTTAAAAGATTCAACCAGTCAGATTAAAGCCGTTCTCTTCAAAGGCGATTTTTCTCATCTGGGTTATATTCCGCAGGAAGGTGATGAGTGCGTAGCTTATGGAAATGTTACCGTCTACGAACCACGAGGAGATTATCAATTTCGAATCAAACATTTAATGCAGGATGGAACCGGTAACCTGCGACTTCAATTTGATCGTTTAAAAGCAAAATTATTAGACGAAGGTTTATTTGATGATAGCCAAAAGGTAACTCTACCGAAACTTCCAAGAAAAATTGCCTTAATTACCTCGATTAGAGGTGCTGCCTTGCAGGATTTTCTAAGTATATTAAAACGAAGAAAATGGTCTGGAGAAATTGATATTTTTAATTCCTCGGTACAAGGTAGAGACGCTCCAAAAGAATTAATTAATGCGTTATCCAATGTAGAAAGAAATAATGATTACGATCTAGTAGTTCTGACTCGAGGAGGGGGTGCAATTGAGGATCTTTGGGCTTTTAATGATGAAGAGTTAGTTCGTACCGTTGCTTCGTGCAAAACACCCATTATTTCTGCAATTGGCCACCAGACAGACTTTGTACTCACTGATTTTGCTGCCGATTTTCGTGCCGAGACTCCCTCTGCTTCTGCGGAATGGATAACTTCACAACACATCCAGCAAATTGAGCACCTCAAGGCACTTCAAATTCATCTACGGGACATTCCCCAACAAGCGATCAGAGTGCGTCACGAAAAACTGACACTTTTAGAAGCTAAATTGCAGGTATTATCTCCTCAATCCAAAATGGAAAGTTATCATCAACACTTAGATGATTTTTCACTGCGAATGGACCGCGTAATGGAACAATTCATTGGTCATAATTTATATAAAATAGAGTCACTCCACCAACGATTGGAAAGTAGTAGTATGAAATCGGTCTTGAATCGTGGATTTTCCATATTTGAAAACTTAAATGGTCAAATAATAGATCGTGCTGAAAAACTCAAAAAGAATGATATCGTAAAAGCGGTCTTCCAAGACGGCTCCAAGGAAATGAAAGTAGAAAACTAAATTTTATTTAATTTTAACTTCAAAACATCCTCTCTGCATACTTCGAAACCATTTTAAAACCGATTGATTGATAAAGATTACCGTCTTCTTGATAGTCGCTAAAAAGGATACATTTTTTCTTTTTTTCCTGTTGGGTGAAATGAACTAAATCTAAAATTAACTTCTGGGCAATTTTTTGATTTCTCCACTCGACTGGAACATAAACTAGATTAATTATAAAATAAGAAGGTGTCTCTCTGCCAAAGCCGGCCATCCCGCGTGTTTCAAAATTGGCACTCTGGATAAAAAATAAGGATTGTTTTTTCATCATTTTCTTCGCCATTAAAACTAATGCCGAACCATTGAGTGGAGGATTTGACTCACAGGCAAAATTGAGTGCCCATAAACGAGCTCTTGGCCATTCGTTAGTTCCGACTGCTTTGATCGAATATTGTTTAGTGCTTTCATTTCGCCATTGAGAAATCTTTTTAGGTGATTCGTAGATGCCAAAATCTCTGCGACCTTCCACTTGTTCTGGGACACCCTTAAGCCAAATTTTGGCAAAACAGAGACTGCCCTGGCGCGGGCCGGACACCCCCTTTAATTTCCACTTTTTTCTTTTGAAATATTGGATTAGGTGTTCTAGGTAAATATTTTTCCCACTGGAAATTAATAAATAATTTGCCTCTGTTCGAACCGCACAAAGTTTTATTTCTTCATTCTCAATAATTACTCCTGCCCAAGCTGAAGAGGAAGGCACTTTGACTAATCCAGAAAGAGTTTCCCAGAATAAATTATTAACAACCTCATTTCCCAAAAGAAAATTCTCGGTCTTTTGAATAAATCTAGCTAATGTTCTATAACTTTGTACTTTCATTTTATGAAGGCGATAATAACCATTCCAAGAAATTGTTTTATTTAAAGAACTCGATCAAACAGAATAAATAATATGGCAAGCAACGATTCAAATAATCGATATAATCAAAGAGGAGTTTCCTCAAGCAAGGATGAAGTTCATCAAGTAGTAGATAAACTGGACCGTGGATGCTTCCCAGGCGCGTTTTGCAAAGTTACCAATGATCTCCTAACGGGAAATAAGGATATGTGCAATGTCATCCACTCTGATGGTGCTGGCACGAAATCTATCCTCGCTTATCTTTGGTATAAAGAAACCGGGGACGCTTCTGTGTTTCGAGGTATTGCGCAAGATAGTATTGTGATGAATTTGGATGACCTCGCCTGCGTTGGTATTTGGGACCAAGTTGTTCTTTCCAGTACAGTAAACCGAAATGCAAGAAACTTTCCCGGGGAGGCTCTTGCCTCTCTGATCGAAGGTACGGAAGAATTTATTCAAACATTGCGTGATTTTGATATTGATGTTTCCAGTGGGGGAGGAGAGACCGCCGACGTGGGAGACCTTACTGGAACGGTTGCCGTAGATTCCTGTGCAGTTGCCATCGTACCGAAGGACAAAATCATTGATAATGCTAATATTTGTGCTGGGCTCAGTATTGTGGGCTTATCTTCATCGGGTCAATCCACCTATGAGGACAAGGAAAATAGTGGTATTGGAAGCAATGGATTAACGAGTGCCCGTCATGAAATACTCTCCTCACATTATCGCCAAAATTACCCTGAAACTTTTGATCCTCAAACTAAAGAAGAATTTCTCTATTGCGGCCCATTTCGCATGCAGGATAAATTAATCAATTCATCTCTTTTAATTGGGGAAGCATTACTTAGCCCTACTCGAACTTACCTCCCAGTTGTTAAATCGATCATGTCGAAAGTAGGACAGTCAATCTTAGGCTTGGTTCATTGTTCTGGAGGCGGACAAACTAAATGCATGCGATTCGGTACAAATGTATACCATGTAAAAGATAATCTTTTTACACCACCCCCACTATTTCAAGAAATCCAACGGGTCTCGGATACAACGGATAGGGAGATGCATCAAGTGTATAACATGGGACATCGGTTCGAAGTTTATTGTAAACCCGAAGCGGTGGAAGAAATAATCGCCCTTTCCAAGTCATATCAGATTGATGCACAGGTAATTGGCCACACCGAAAAGAGTATGAAGCCAGATTATAGCAATCATCTTACTATTAAATCGGGTAATTTTGAATTGAACTATGGCTGAGACTGACAAAATTAAACTAGACCTTACTAATACAGTCGCATACCTCCGAAGTGCGTGGGGAAAAATAAATCCCGAAGTCGCAATTATATGTGGCTCTGGATGGGGAGAAATCAGTGAGATATTTCAAAATTCCTTATCTATTAACTACTCCGATATACCAGGGTTTTCTTCCACCACAATTGAAGGACATGAGGGAATTCTGAGCTTGTGTGAAATCAATCAAAAACAAATTTTACTCTTTCAAGGCAGAAGACACTTATATGAAGGGGCTGGATGGGACCCCATTCGCTTTCCTGTTCTTCTTGCACACGAATTAGGAATAGAGAACCTTCTCTTAACAAATGCAGCTGGAGGAATTAATCCAGACTTTCAAGTGGGCGACCTCATGATTGTAGAAGATCATATCAATTTTATGGATTCAAACCCCTTAATTGGTCCCTCCCTCAATCCTAAAATACCCAGATTTCCTGACCAAACTGAAGTTTACGACAATACCCTTAGGCAAAGACTACAAAAAATTGCCAAGAAGAATGACTTACCATTCGTGAAGGGGATTTATTTGGGACTATCAGGCCCTGCATTTGAAACTCCCGCCGAAATTAATGCACTTCGGGTGCTCGGTGCCGATGCAGTAGGAATGTCAACTATTCCAGAAGCAATGATCGGAAATGGGTTAGGTATGAAAGTACTGGCAGTTTCCTGCATTAGTAATTTAGCCGCAGGGATTTCAGAAGAAAAGCTTTCTCATCAAGATGTTAAACAAGCCGCCCAGATTGCGCTTCCCAAGATGAAGGCATTCTTTTCTTCCTTCCTCAGGGATTTACTTGCTTAAAAAACTTCTTTTTCTCAAACAAGCAAAAGTTTATCGATCGCCCAAATGGGAAATCTTTTGAATTTTTAAACTTACTGTTAATGGGGAATGTTTTTATTTCATGTTCGACACCGCTAAATAATTATACATGGAGTTATAGCTTATGAATCATCATGAAATTGAGGAAGGGATTCGCTTAGAGCTTGATTTTACAAAGCTTAAGAAAGTAGCGGACTGTAAAGAAGATATTATCCCCGCGGTCGCACAGGACGCCGATACTGGAGAAGTACTCATTGTCGGATATGCCAACGAACTCGCCCTTAAGACTACATTACAAGAAAATATGGCCACTTTCTGGAGCACCAGTCGTAATGAACTATGGATTAAAGGAAAGACCTCTGGCGATTATCTTGAAATTGTCGAAGTATGCGTAAACTGTGAGCAAAACTCACTTCTTTATCGAGTAAAGCCAAAGGGCAGGGGAGCATGCCACACTAATAATGAAGACGGTACACCCCGTGCCGGTTGCTATTATCGAAAGTTGAAAAGTTTCACCGAATTAGAATTTAAATAAATTTAATCCCTTCTTATTCTAACTCGCCTTCTTCTTTAATTTCTGTACGAAAACGAGGCTTCCCATAACCGGTTGCACTGGATAAAGGCTGGCTTAATTCAGCCACTTTTTTTACCTTTAACTTACTGCCATCCAGTCCCAAGAAAAAGATTCCTCGCATGATCGGTGAGTGGGCAAACCTTTGATTAAAGACTTCGAGGTATTGAGCATTTTTTTGGATCATTGCTTGTAACAAAACTCCCCTTTTCCCCTCCTCCAGAACTGCGGGACTGACCTTTGTCTTAGACGAAGGAAGACTAAACTTCTCTTTTCCAAAAATGACATAAAGCGGAGTACGAGATTGAGAAATGAATTTATAACTCCCTACTGGGACTTCATTCTTGGAAAACGGAATAGGATAAATTCTCCATAATCCATTTTTTTTCTTGTTCACGAATAATAATAAGAACTCCTGAATACCGCTTTTTCCCTGAGGTAACTCAAACTCAGCAGATAGGATTCCCAGGGGATGTCGAGTTGAATTATTTTCGTCTTCTACTTCCCACTCCCTCGGTCTTCTTTTGTTGTAAAAATTCACATTCCCACCGCCGTAATAAACAAACTTTCTCGACATCGAACTGGAACCGATTGAAATCTCTTCTATTGTTGCATTTGATTCTTTTTCGTTTCCCCACGGAGCATAGGAAAAAGATTCACTATTATATTTTTCTAAAAAGACGGCGGAAAAGACTGCAACTGGTTCCATCAATTTCTCCTGAGCATTGACATTTCCAATGCCAAACATATTCAAAACGAAGAAAAAAAAGAATGACTTTTGTTTTGTAAATTTTTTAAGCATCAACAGATAAAACAACAGTTCGGATTAAAAAGCAAAGTTGCTTTTATACGTCCTTCTCATTTAACCAGCGAAATTTTATAATCCTGAATTTTCTTCCAAACCTCTGATTAATTCCTTGATAAGAAATGTCTTTGTCTGGGTTTGATAAAGTCTCCTCCGAGGGATCCTGATTTAGCTTCAAGTCAGATTTTAATCCATCCGCAAATAAATCATTTGCACCCGTTTTTCCAATTCCTGGAAGATCGGGTCCGCCCTCCGGTCCTGAAGTCACATCACTCCCTTCTTTGTTACGACTGTTTTGATTTAAATCCAACCAATGCTCATCTCTACCATTCCATATTCCATCAAAATTCATGTCTTCGAAAGGCTCATGCGGACGGTGATGTGGGGCGTCTAGATCTGATTTAATATAATCCGGAGTACGCTGGACCGTAAGTTCGATCCATGCACGAGAGGCGAATGCCTGGTCCTCTGTTGCTGGGCTTTCACCCATAACTCGAATGGTAAATGTATCAGAGCGAGCCGAAGTTACAGGAGCAAGCGGGCTGAGGACATCTGCCTGCATAAGCCAGCCTGGTTTATTGGCTGCAGTTGCCACATTTTCAACAGCAAGTAAATTATCTGGCGCTTCTCCGCTTGAAAACGCATTCTCATAATAATACATCTTATATTCGACTCGGTCTTCAGAGCCGCCTGTATTGGGAGTAATATACCCAGGTCTCCCAAAAGGTGGTTGAATATTTTCACGATCTTCTACCCCCATGCCCCACGGTTGCGGATAGGTCATGTAATCAGTTGGCCAAACTGGGTTACTCCTGGTTGGGATCGGGGTGGCGGGTTGTGAAAAAACAACTCTTTTCAAAATACTGCCACTATTCGGATTTTGATATTGTGTTCCGATAACTGCATGAAGCCCAAAATCTGAGGATTCGAATTTACTTTGCGATATATAGTTGGAATCATTAAATGGAGTATTAAGATATTGGTTTGACCTAAATCTTGTCGTAGGAACTTTAGGGATAATTGGATTACCCATTGGTTGACTAGGCAGGTTAAATTGGAAATTACCTTGGTTAATATTGGAGTCTGCTATCGCAGCCTGAACTGTTCCCCGTAGACCAATTGTTGAATTTCTCGTTTCCTCTGGCCATTCAGTAAAAGGTAAAAAGATAAGACTCTCCTTTGTTTCACTTTGAATTCGGCGATTCACAAAATCAGAAAAGGACAGAAAAGGACCACGCAATTTAATTTGCTTCACCATGCTCTTGGCCAAATCGATAATTTCACCATCGTCTAAGCTACAAATTTGATTCCATGGATTCTCAACTATTTCATCCAGAAAACGCGGAAAAGTTGTTTCACTCGAAGGTGAAGATCTTCCTGACACACGGATGCCCTTAAGGGCAGTCAACTGAGCGACCCAAGCGTTCACTGAAGTTGAATTTATATTAAATGCACCCTCTAAAAGTAGATCGGAAGCAAGAGTCTGGTATTGAAGGTCTTTATTTTCTGACTCACCCAACTTAACTAAATCTTTTTGATCATACTCAGTGAGTTTCCATCGACCATTTTCCAGCCACTCTTCCCTCAAAAATGGAGTTAATCGTGAATTCCTAAATGGATTGAACCTTTCACCTGGTTCCAGGTCCGTCGGAATTTGGGTAAAAGTATCTAATCCATCAATTCCAGAAAAGAAATATCCGTCAAACAGGGCACGATTTGCATAATAAGAATGATCTATCGTAACATTTTGATGCTCATTTTGAGCACCATCATCTCGAATCGCACCCATTCCTGTATTCCAATTGCTTTGCCAAGGAAATAAATTAATTTGGCGCATTCCGACGCCTGGTATTTCGGTAAGAAAATTAAATTTAGCCTTTTGTCCTATGATATCCATGGAACCCTTTGGTTGCGCTTTTAGGGCACGAACCCGTGCCCATGTTTTGTAACGACCCACTTGAGGTGACGCATAGGAATTACCAATTACATAGGCGGGACCGTGAGAATAATTATTGAGATTCGCATGTTTTAATTGACCTAAGGATAAAAGGGGAGAGCGTGGAAGGTCGAACATTATTGCTGAAGGACTTGCTCCCATCGTGGAGCCAATTTGCATTTGCTCGTGAAAGAAGCCAGCACTGTTCTCCAGTCCGGCCTTGGGAACAATGGCGTCCGTGAAGAATTCTGTCTCAAAACCTGCTCCGTGTGTAGAAGTGGAAGTAAAATCAGTCAATGGGTCCAAATCTTCACCTCTTGTTGGAGGAGTATAGAAATTGAAGTTATTCTTATCGTAAATCGCATGAAAACGGGACTTTCCCCGATAATGACTGCCATTAAAGAATTCTGTTTCCCAATTATTTCCATATCCTTCCTGTAAGCTGTCAACCAATGCTCTTGGGTTAAATTGATTAAAGACAACCGAATTTGCAGTTCCTGGAAATTTCCACCTTAGTCTAAATCCATTGCCGACAAGAGAATCCGAGGTGTGCTGAGACATGGAATTGGCCAAATGCGAAGCTTGCGAAAAATCCAAATGTCCACTTCCTATGTCCAAAGAGAATTTCTTGTTTATTTTTTTCAGGACTTTTAAGTTATTGAGCGAGTGAGTCCTCGGGTCGTTTCCGTACACGGTAATGCCCTGTGGTCGGAAATAGGATGAACTTTGCACCCTGTCTCCTGTCTCGGGATCAAAATCCTCTTTGACCCTACGGTTTACTCCCTGAATATCTCCAATCCAAAACTGCATAGTCAAAGGTTCACTTGTAGTAATTGTAAAATTCGACTTGCAAATGAGGGCATTTGCAAATCCCTCACTACCCTTCGATAAAGATGCCTCAATAAATTGAATATTATTTGAACTTATTAGATCCACCCAGTTCCATCTTTGATCTTGAGATACCACAAAATGAGACTTTTCTCCCGCATCTAATTGTAAATTACTTATTTTCAGTAACAGATGCCTTTCAGCAGTTTGTGTGGTTGGAGTAATATTGGAAGAGTCTTGTTTAAGACTTCTAAAAAAGTGGTATTTGGTAATTTTCCCATTGGAACCCCAGGGCGGAAAATCTGGAGGAAAACCCGTATACTGGGTATCGGCTCTAAAAACACTATACTTACCACCCTGTGGGTGCCCAATATCCCTAAGATTAAAATCTTGATTTAACATCCATCCACGATTGTAGCGAAATCTATTATCTCCCAAGTTTGGCCTTCCTCCTCCTCCTCCTCCTGGCGGACGGGGAGGGCGAGGGATGTGGCTACGTGGTTCACCGGGATCCCACCTGCCGTTTCCATTCGTGTCAATATAGGGCATAGTTCCTCCCGGTACCTGCCAATTTTGCGTGGGCATACTTGAAACACTTGTTGTTGTATTTCCTGGAATATAATGAACCGTGGCATTGGGGTTGTGAATATACCACTTCTTAAATAAATCCCATTCCTTCGAATTATACGCACTCATGTATACGGAGATTGGTATCTCCACATAAACATCATTCAATTGAATAGGAATATTATAGGGATTCCAAAAGGCAACGGATGGATACATTGCAAGAGCAAGTTTATCGTCCGTCCAAGTTGGAACAGCAGAAAATTTAAACTCAACAAGGGCGGGAACAACGGAGTGATTGATTGGCTCGGGGCGAATTGTTCTCTCAGCAAAATGATTAAAGTTATCCACCAAATCACGAATGGAGACCTGTATCTCGCCGTTTGGATTATTGGGGCGTTCAGCAAACAAAATATTATTATCTCCCACTATTCTGGGAAACCCGTCGGGCATTAACTTTTCTTCTTGCTGACGTGGATTGTTAATAACGGAATCCCATGCTGAATCTGAATTAGCATCTTTCCACTTATTATGAAAATCTTTAAGAACCGACCAACGGGGACCTGCTAAAATGGTATTTTTGTCATCGATGGTCGGAGCAAACTGTCCCGAAGATTGGTCATTCCATTCATTCGCAAACGCGGTCGGTTTAAAAGACAGGTTTTTCATATAGTAAATTCTGTCCTGATATAAATAACCTTGAAAATCTTTTTCCCAGATTGTTCCGGATTCAACCGCAAAGGCACTACTCAAATCTCTTTTAAGCCCGCCTGTTCTTACATCTGCAAGAACACCGTAAGATTCTGTCGTAAGACCATGATAGTGAGCGGCGAGGCGATTCGATTTAGTTGTCGGATCCCCAGTCACCCCATCAATCTCTGCGAACATTCCAAGCGAAATAATATTTTGTCGTTCCTCTTCAATCGAAGGGGAAAATGTAATTCCAAATCCTGTTTCTAAATTGGGTTCAGATGCGACGGAAAGATCGTCCCACACATTTTCGCCTTTTTTTACATTCACGTGATTGACTTTCGCTTTTACCCCTTCGTCGCCTACCCAGTAAGCATAGGAAGCAGCGGTACTGGGAAGCCCTTCTGATTCATCGGGGATTTCAAAATTAGTTTTCCTTACTTTCACCGGTTCTCCGGCAAGGTGGTTTTTCCAATCTCTCGGATTCTCGGGATCATAACTAGATTTCAAGAGAGGTTTTTTGAGCATCCAAACTGTCTGGTCGGGAAACTGGGTATCATCAGGATCCGGTAATTCGACAAGTGGGTGAAAATATTGAGGATCAAAAATATCGGAATTTTGATTCGTAAAATTTTGCTGAACCACGCCCTGATAATCCAACCAAGCGTTCCCTTCCTGACCGTAGGAAGTTTGAGCCCCATTAAAATACCGTTGATCCTTTTCAATACCATCTGGGATCTCGATATAATCCTGTCTGGATACAAAGGATCCGGATCCTTGTAATACCGCCAATTTTTTTTCATATCCCTCGTTTCCACTCACTAACCAGGCAACTTCAACCGCAGGGTGCGGATCAAATTCAGAATCCTGCATAATTGTTTTATTCACAGAGTTTCCGGTTTCTAAAATATTGGGAAACGGTTTCGCACCCGGTTGTATTCCTCCTTTACTTTTCGCACGATTTTTCCAAACCCCTGTCCAATATCTTTGGCCAAAGGATAATTTATCATATTGGTTATCCTCATCGAGGTCTACTCCGCTTGATACAGAAAGACTGGCATCATACTTTTGGTTAACATATAACTCACCTGATTCGACTCTTTCATCCAAAATATCTGCAGTTGCCGAAATTCGTGTATCCGGACCCAAGTGTTTTTGAATTTCTCCCAACGCTACCATCATACCCATTCGAGCGTTCGCTTGTGCCAATACTTTTTGCTTCCTGAGCTCGGCTAAGTTTAGATCAGTACCCACTAAGCTGACGAGAGATACGACAAGCAAAAACACTAAACTCATGAGAGAAAGAGCAAGCACAAGAGCAAAGCCCTGTCTTCGATCCTTTTTCATTTCATGGGAACAATCGGGTAACTTTTTCATAAGGCAACACTTACAAGTGAGCCCTTATTGTAACCAGATGCAAGTTTATAGAGAAGAAAAGTAAGTTATCGGGACGGAATCGCTAAAATATCTTCTTCAGAGGGCCAATACTTTTCGATATCTTCTAAAGAGGGAATTTCCCGGGGTCTTACCACCCGAAATCCAACAAATATTGCGTCTGTATGATACCAAACACTTTTGGGGATTTGTGGGTCTTGTTGCTTCCATGCTTCTTCCGAGCCCATCCTTCCCGCACTCCTGTGACTTACTGCACCATCATCCCACGATCCTCCTTTTACCACTCTTGGATACAAAGTATTCGGAGCAACAAGCGGATTTTGCAAAATACCCTTGGGGGCAGTATCCGCTGGGGGAACAAATTGATCGAGCACCCACTCCCAAACGTTACCATGCATATCATAGAGGCCAAAGGGATTAGGAGATTTTTGCCCGACCTTTTGATATTTAAATCTACTGTTTCCAAGATGCCAGGAATGATTAGATAACTCTTCCGAATCGTTTCCAAAACTGTACGCAGTATCTGTGCCTGCCTTACAGGCAAACTCCCATTCTGCCTCGGTGGGTAATCGATAGAATTTTCCCGTGCGAGCACTTAACCACATACAATACATTTTGGCAGATAGTTGAGTCATACAGATTGCAGGGTGTCCACTTTTACCCATTCCGAAAGTCATGTCAGTGTAGGGTGCAGTGGGCTTGGTAACAGCATCGGATAGGGCATCAGCCTCGGTGGGATCAAGTTTGTTGTATTCCCGGTTATCCTTATCCAAATTTATCATCCAAAGTTCATACTCGTCCCAGGTGAGTTCGTATTTTCCCATCCAAAAGTCTGAAACATTAACTTTTCGGCTTAGTAATTCATTTTTGCCCCTATTTTCATCACTGGCAGAACTGCCCATACTGTATGTCCCTCCCTTTATGGGCATCATTTCAAAACTGAGTTCCGAGGTTACAATCTCTTGCCTGTAACTTGAAAATTCGTCTGCTACTTTTCCTTCCTTAAAGCCTAAGGATTTATACAGATCTTTGGGCATAGTTCCCAGGACTGTAAAGCTCTTCTTTTTAGGAGATAATTGTGCAGACTCAGGCCAATCAGCTCCTTCCTCAATCCACCTGCGGAGCAAAAACAAGTCAGTTGAAGACAGTGGATCATTACCTTCGGGAGGCATAAACATCTCGTCGTCTTGCGGTAAAGTGCATAATACCCAAAGATCACTCCCCAAAGGCTCGCCGGGAACAATAACATAATCGGAAGCAAAGGCATGCTCGAAACTATCCAGCCTTAATTCGCCTTTCACTTTTCCATCGTAGTGACAAGCAACACAATTTTGCTCCAAGATAGGTTGAATGTTGTCAACAAAAGTCACTGTCTTTGGTAATCTCTTAAGGGGTACAAGAACCTCCTCATCGGGCCAATTTGCACCGGCCAATATCCATTTTTTTAAAATTTCCTTCTCTTGATCGCGGAGTGGGTAGTCTTTATCCTCATGCTTGAATGGAGGCATAACCAATTCATCATCAGAAGGCAGAGTTGTCGTCCAGTAGAGAGAGCTATCATCAGGTTTTCCCGGAACGATAACATCGTCACCTGCAAAAGCGGCTTTTTTGGTATCCAATCTTACTTTCCCTTTTGCATTTCCTTCACGGTGACAGCTCACACAATTATGCTCTAAAATAGGTTTTACATCTCGAACAAATTCTATTTCTGCGTGAGACAGAGGCATTATA
>JABGUO010000024.1 GCA_018646565.1 Opitutia bacterium
AAAAGTTCAGTCAGTCACGGCAAGGAATCAAAATATCCGTAAGGGTGCCCGCTTTCTTCGAGTTGAAATTCCCCAAGACAATAAAGTGCTTACCTTGAATGAAGTAGAAATTATAAGTAATGGAAAAAATATTGCTCCTCAGGGTAAGGCTACTCAGTCCAGTACTGGAGCAGGAGGAGTTGCTTCCCGGGCAATTGATGGACAAAAAGACCCGGACTATAATAAGGGAGGGCAAACCCATACCGATGTATTGGGTTCCGTTACTCCTTGGTGGGAAATTGATCTGGGTAAGGAATACAAAATCGATGAGGTGGAAATTTGGAACCGAAAGGGTTTTGAGTCGAGACTGGATGGATTTACAATTCAGT
Organism: Opitutia bacterium; assembly: GCA_018646565.1. Taxonomy (GTDB): domain Bacteria; phylum Verrucomicrobiota; class Verrucomicrobiia; order Opitutales; family Seribacteraceae; genus Seribacter. The sequence goes on from JABGUO010000024.1 coordinate 369, forward strand.
TGTTGGACACGAATCGTAAACAAATTTATAAAAGCGGAAAAACCAAGGGATCCCAGCGTATCAAGTTTACCTTAAGGTTTAGAACAATTCTTGATTTTTTTCTTTATGACGGCAAACCAGAGCCAACTGCGTTTAAGCCTGCACTTTATAAGGTCAATGTGCCCTCTGGTTACAAAGATGTGCTTCCTTTTGTCTTTAAAAAAGGTGATAGAGTTGCGATTTTAGGAAATGGTTTAGCCGACCGGATGCAGCACGATGGCTGGACTGAAACACTTTTACAAAGTGAGCTAGTCGGCCAAGAGGTAATCTTCCGCAATATGAGCCTGTCCGGGGATCGCCCCAATAGTTATCCGCGCAGCAGTGGTTTTATGTCGATGAATGACTACCTTCGACACGTAAAAGCGGATGCGGTCTTTGCTATGTTTGGTTATAATGAATCGTTTGACGGGGAAAAGGGTACCAAGCTCTTTAGGCAGGAGTTAGTTAATTTTGTTAAGAATATACGAGGGTCAAAAGCCAATGGGGCAAGCTTCCCCCGAATTGTTCTATTCAGTCCCATTGCCTTTCAGGACTTGAAAGACCGGAATCTCCCCCGTGGAAAACTTCAAAATAGGAACCTGGCAATTTACACAAAAGTGACCGCGGAGGTTGCAGAGAAGGAAGGTGTAGAATTTGTCGACCTGTTTAACCCAAGTCTTGCTCTTTTTGAGAAGGCTACCGAGCCGTTCACTATCAATGGAGCTCACTTGAATGAGGAGGGGAATCGTGAGATTGCGGAAGTGATAGCCAAGGCACTTTTTAACAAAGAGGTGAAAACAAAATCTTCTCTTGAGATACTCCGTAAGGCGGTGGTTGATAAAAACTGGCATTGGTTGAACCGTTATCGTGCGACTGATGGTAATGACATTTGGGGAAGTCGGTCCAAATTGCGCTTCGTGGATGACCAATCCAACTCCAGGGTTCTGCAGCATGAGCTGGTCATGATTGACTCGATGACTGCCAACCGAGATAAACATATTTGGAAATTAGCTGCAGGAGAAAAAAGTAAGATCGATGACAGCAATGTCCCCGCACCAATTCAGGTGGTTTCTAATGTTGGCGGAGGGAGTATCAGTTCCAGTGCCATTAAGGAAGGATCGATAAAATACCTGAGTCCTGCAGAGAGCTTAAACCGGTTAGCAGTGCGAGATGGTTTTGGGGTGAATTTATTTGCCGATGAGAAACAATTCCCTGAGTTGATTAACCCGGTGCAAATGCAAGTGGACACCCAAGGCCGCCTTTGGGCAGCAGTTTGGCCAACTTATCCGATGTGGGAACCATTAAAACCGATGAGTGATGCACTAGTGATCCTGCCTGATGACAATAACGACGGAAAAGCCGACCGTATTATTGAATTTGCAAAAGTTCACAACCCACTTGGATTCGAGTTTTGGAATGGAGGTGTATTGGTTACGTCCGGTCCCGATCTTCTTTTTCTTAAAGATACGGATGGAGACGATAGGGCGGATGAGCGCTATGTGATATTGCAAGGGCTCGGCACTTCGGATACCCATCACTCGGCAAACAATCTCATCTATGGCCCTGACGGTGGGATTTATTGGCAGAGTGGGGTCTTTCTTCAGCACAACCATGAACACCCATGGGGATCCAGTCTCAAAACAACTGCCTCCGCTATGTATCGATTCGACCCCCGTCGCCACACCATTGCTTTTCATGGTAGTAATAGCCCGAATCCGCATGGGATCGCTTTTGACTACTGGGGCTATCACTACGCTACGGACGGAACCGGTGGTCGTGCTTACCAAGTATTCCCTGATGGTAATTCCTGGAAAATGCGCACATTACTTGCCAAAGAAGTTCGTCCTGTTCCTGCCTGTGAAATTCTTTCCAGTGATAATTTCCCCGATGATTTGCAGGGTGATTTTCTCATATGTAACACCATTGGTTTCCTCGGGATAAAGCAATACAAGCTTAACCGTAAGGGTGATTTTACCAAAACCATCAGGAGTGGAAAGTGGGAGAATGGAGAAATGGTTTCGACGCAATCTAAATTCGGTGAGGTTTGGGGTACACCCAATGGTCAGAAATTGAGTGTCATCAAGGATTTACCGGATGGTTCACAGGTGGAGGAAGAATCTATTGGTTTTATGCTTAGTGGTGATAAGAATTTCCGCCCTACCGATGCTGTTTTTGGGCAAGACGGTGGCCT
>JABGUO010000220.1 GCA_018646565.1 Opitutia bacterium
CATCCAGCGGCTCAGTTTCGCGACAACGCTTTGTCTAAGGCACGGTTTGAATTTCGTTGGAAGGATCAATTTAATCTATCTCTTGATCCGGAAAAAGCCCTAGAATTTCATGACCAGACATTGCCTCAGGAAAATGCCAAGACAGCTCATTTTTGTTCGATGTGTGGACCTCATTTTTGTTCGATGAAAATTAGCGAGGATGTCCGAGAATATGCGCGGGAAAATGGTTATGATAGCGATGAGTCCGCAGTTAGAAAAGGAATGGAGGAGAAGTCTAAAGAATTTCTTTCTTCTGGTGCCGAGATATACTTACCTGAAAATAAAAAGTGACTGTTTTTGTAAACGATGAGCCCAAGAAAATAGATTTTGGATTATCGCTCAAATCTTTTCTTTTGCAATTAGATATGGTTGATCTTTCGGGGTGGGCGATTGCTTTAAATGATGTCGTCGTGCCCGAAGGTGAAATCGGGGGTAAAAGTTTGTCGGATGGCGATCGTTTAATTCTCATACAAGCGACGCAAGGCGGATGAGTGATTTGCCTAGCATCATTTTAATTTCTCCTTCTTCTAAGAAGTCTGGGGAAATTGAGATGTTATCTAGGTTTTTCGATGCGGGATTAATGAGATATCATTTAAGAAAGCCCGATTGGACTGCTGACGAATTATCCGAATTCCTTGATCAAGTTCCCGTGCAATATTTACGAAAGATTGTGGTCCATCGTTGTCCCAGTTTGTTGAATGATTTTCCACTTGCTGGGTATCATCATAGATCAACTGAGTCATTACTCGATGTCGAAGGAAGTTGCAGTCGTTCCCTTCACTTAATAAGTGAATTGAAAAACCTGGAAAGTTCGTTGGACTACGCTTTTTTTGGCCCCGTGTATCATTCAATTTCGAAAAAAGGATACACTCCCAAAATATCTTTGAGCGAGATATTCGCTTTTTTTAATTCGGGTAAGTTAAATGAGTTAGTAAAGGTACCCAAAATATACGCACTGGGTGGAATCAGGAGAAAGAAGTTAAAAAAACTTGCGGATATCGGATTTTATGGAGTTGCACTTCTTGGTTCTGTGTGGGGTAGTCGAGACCCACTTCATTCTTTAAACGAATTCCTCAAGATGGATATTGAATTCCTGTTGAATAACAGACTGCAGTTTCAAGAAAATGCCACGATTCAAACTTGAGCTAGTTTTTTCCTGATGAATCAATTCGGGCCATTAATTTGTATAACAACTGATGCGAGTGCTTTAGCCCATCATGAGCAAGTTGATATTTTAATTAGTAGGGGGGCAAGATTTATTCAGATTAGAACGAAGTTATTGGATCAACGCGAAACACTTTTACAGGTTGAAAAAGCTCATCATTATGCCGAGCAAAGCGGCGTTGTTTTAATCATAAATGATTTTGTCGAGATTGCTCGTATGACAGCTATCTCTGGGGTTCACTTGGGTTCTAGTGATTGCTCGGCATTAGATGCCAGGAAATTACTCGGAGAAGATGCAATTATTGGTTCCACTGTACATAATCTCAATGATGCAATCCAAGTGAGTGAAGAAGGAGTCAGTAATTATGTTGGCTTGGGACCTTATCGAAAATCAAAAACAAAACATGATTTGGATCCCATTTTATCGGAAAAAATTATTTTAGAAATCATGAAAATTCTATCAGGTATACCCGTTTTTATGATTGGTGGTATTGAATTAAGGGACTGTGAATTAGTTTCTCACTTTGATTTAGCAGGAATTGCGTTATGTTCCGCATTATCAGGAGAGGGAGAGTATGCATCTTTTGTTCCTGACTTTATTAGTCAATTAAACTCAGTAGAACGAGCAGTAGCGTGAGTGGAAAAACTGATAGTTTAACATTAGGTAATTTCGAGTTCGAATCTCGCTTGTTCGTGGGAACCGGGAAATTTGAATCGGGTGAGTTGCTAGGTCAATCACTCTCTGCAAGTGGTTCACAGATGGTTACCGTGGCGATGAAAAGGGCTAACCCAAAAGCGAAAGAAGATTCGATTCTTGATTTTATCGATTCAAAATTCACTAAGATTTTACCAAACACTTCTGGTGTTCGAGATGCAAAAGAAGCTATCTTTGTTGCCCAAATGGCGAGAGAGGCACTTCAGACAAACTGGTTGAAGTTAGAAATTCATCCGGATCCGAAATATTTAATGCCTGATCCTATCGCCACTCTTGAGGCGACCAAAGAGTTGGCAAGTGAAGGTTTTATTGTCCTACCATATTGTCATGCGGATCCAGTGTTGTGTAAAAAACTCGAAGATGCAGGTGCTGCCGCAGTTATGCCCCTTGGATCACCTATTGGAAGTAATCAGGGTCTTGAAACCCGAGAGTTTCTACGAATCATAATCGAACAGTCATCCATTCCTGTCGTGGTAGATGCGGGAATTGGTGCTCCCTCGCAAGCCGCCGAAGCAATGGAAATGGGAGCAAGTGCCGTTCTTGTAAATACTGCCATAGCAGTGTCCCGGGATCCAGTTGCAATGGCGACTGCATTCAGTAAAGCAGTTCTAGCTGGTAGGATGGCATATTTAGCGGGTATGGGTAAGGTGAGGAATAAGGCGAGTGCCACCTCTCCATTAACTAGTTTTCTTTCCTGATTATAGGTATGGATTCTTTTTCTGATCAATTTGAAAAAAGGAATTGGGCTGAAGTTTCAGCAAAAATTAATTCTACTACTAGTAAAAATATCGAAAGGGCACTTGAGGGGGCGGGAGAAGGAGGAATGGATGATCTCGCTGCATTGCTTTCTCCATTAGCAAATAAGGAATACCTCGAGGATATGGCACAGCTTGCCAATCAGTTGACGATGCAGAGGTTTGGAAAAGCGATCCGCTTGTTTGCTCCTATTTATCTATCAAACGAATGTAATAATGTTTGTGATTATTGCGGTTTTAGTATGGGGAATGATATCGCCCGTAAAACATTGTCTCCCGCTGAGATTCTTCGTGAGATAGGAATATTAAGAAAGCTCCAATTTGACCATGTTTTATTGGTTACAGGAGAATCCTCACAAAAGGTGGGTGTGGATTATCTGTATGATTCAATTAGCGTCCTGAATGAGTACTTTTCAAATGTTTCAATGGAGGTTCAGCCTCTTAAAAGTGATGAGTATAGTTATTTGATTAGTGCTGGTTTGCACGCGGTTTTAGTTTATCAGGAAACCTATGAAAAAAAGAGTTATTCCAAGCACCACATAAAAGGAAAGAAGAGAAATTTTGATTGGAGGTTAAACACACCGGATCGTCTTGGTCGGACTGGAATTAATAAGATTGGGTTGGGTTGTCTTTATGGACTGACCGATGACTGGAGAACAGATTCTTTTTTTGCCGGAATGCATTTAGATTATTTAGAAAAAAAATATTGGCAGACTTCATTTTCAATGTCATTTCCCCGTATCCGGCCCTTTGAAGGGGAGCTTCAACCCGCAGTCGATTTAAAAGATCGAGACTTAGTCCAATTACTGTGTGCTTTTAGAATATTTAACCACGAACTTGAATTAAGTTTATCCACAAGGGAGAGTCCCGCCTTGAGAGAAAACTTATTGCCTTTGGGGATTACTACAATGAGCGCAGGTTCTAAAACGAATCCTGGTGGTTATGCAGGGAATGTTGAGTCGCTCGAACAATTTTCAATCTCAGACGAAAGAACTCCCCCAGAAATCGCAGCAATGTTACGTTCTCGCGGATATGAACCAGTTTGGAAAGATTGGGATTCTTCTTATCAGTGTCAGGGTGAAGTTCATTCAGCAAAAAAGCTTTCAGTTGAACAGTCTACAGAAAATGCAATGCTCATTTCTTAAGTGTATTTGAAAATATCGATTTAGTGGACAACATGGAATTTTCTACGGATGAGAAAAGGCAGTATCAGAGACATTTTTCTTTGCCTGGTTTTGGCAGTAAAGGGCAAGATCTTCTGAAGAGGGCATCAGTTTTAGTTATTGGTGCTGGCGGGCTTGGGTGTCCCGTTTTGCAATATTTAACTGCTGCAGGAGTTGGAGAGATCGGAATTGTGGATGAAGATATCGTTGAATTTTCAAATTTACAAAGACAGGTTTTATATTGTCACGAAGATATTGGGAAGTTAAAAGTCGAAGTAGCATCTACTAAGCTCAAACAGTTAAATCCATATATTAAGATAAGTAGCTTTGCGGTTCGATTTAATGCCTCAAATGCGAAGACCTTGCTCGATAACTTTGATATCGTTATCGATGGAACAGATAACTTTGATTCACGCTATTTGATCAATGACGCCTGTGTACTTTTTGATAAGGTTTTAATTTATGGAGCAATCTATCAATTTAATGGTCAGGTAAGTGTTTTTAATTTACAAAACGGACCGACTTATCGTTGTCTATTTCCTCATCCACCTAGTGGAAATGCACTTCCTAGTTGTTCTGAGATTGGTGTTCTTGGTGTTCTGCCCGGTATAATTGGTAGTTTTCAAGCGTTGGAAGCAATCAAAGTGATCACTGGGGTAGG
>JABGUO010000221.1 GCA_018646565.1 Opitutia bacterium
AATTACCAGGGGAATAATCAGCAAAAATACTAAACCAGCCACAAAGGCAGAAAACTTTTTATTCCCAATAATTATAGATAATTTATCATTCATATGGTTTTATTTTTTATTAGTGATTTTAATCAAAATTTTACTTCTTCTCTCCGCGTCCTTTAAAAGTTAGTTCAGCGATCCCTGATTTATCGAGTTCACCGAAGCCAAGTTCAATCATTTTTTGGTATTGGCCAAATGTTGCTTTTGCCAGCGGTACATTAATACCTGCCTCCTTGGCCACAGAGATTGCGATTCCAGAATCCTTGGCGGCATGGTCAGCGGAAAAATAACATTCGTGGTCCCGTTCAAGCATGTCATCAGCATCTGTTTCAAGAACCCGTGAATTGGCACCGGTTTGCGAGAATATTTCACAAAGCATTTTCAAATCAAGTCCAAGCGCATCGCCAATGCCCAAGCCTTCGGCCAGGGCAGCCGTGTTGATATTCATGACCATATTGACTAGGGCTTTTACCTGTGCAGCCCGACCCGCTTCCCCGACAAAGCGAAGATTTACACTCAGGTCATCCAGTAAATCCTTTGCACTTTCGAAAACTTCATGTTTTCCACCGATCATCAGGTAAAGGGTTCCTTCCCGGGCCTGGGTTATACTCGATGCCATGCATCCTTCCAATGTGTGAGCATTCATTTCAGCCGCTTTTTGTTCCAGTTTAATATGCATTGCAGGCGAGAGGGTGGCGCAGTTGATAAAAAGTTTGCCTGATGCTTCTATGAACAAATTATCAGCAGAATCAAAAAAGATTGCCTCCATCGCTGCATCGTTGGTCACAACAGTCAAAATGATATCAGATTTTTCCGTTACCTCGGCCAAGGTACTTGCGTGGACACAACCTAATTCCTGAGCTAATGCTCCGGCAATATCATTGTCCACATCATTTACACAACTGATCTGGTACCCTTTATCTTTCAAATTTCGGGCCATATTTGCCCCCATTCTTCCTACGCCCACCAATCCGATTTTTTTTTCTTTCGACATCATTATTCTTTATTAATTCTTATTTGTTACAAACCTTAAAAGTCTTTACTTTGAATGGCTTGTATGTTCGTTTGAGTCGACTTTTTTTTAATTCCTCCCTTCAATTTTGGCTATGAATTTTTCTGCCTAATTTTCCAATTCTCACAAAATTAATCCTAAAATAGAATCTAAATATGTCTAAAATCGTACCTCTCATTAGTTCCGGAACAGCCGGTCCCCTTGGTGTTCTTCATCTCCCCCGTCTCTGGCAAAAAGTTTCCCTCGAAGCCGCAGGAAAAATTGCTGATGGTTATCCCGGAATTGGAGCAGGATATGATTCCATGGTCATAGATGCTCTTGGTCTGAACCCGGATGCCGTTCGTTCTTTTATCACAGATTCAAAACCTACTTATCCTCAGCTTGAAGCATGGATAAGGGAGCAGGACGGAGTGAAATTAGATGAATCCACTATTTCTTCGCTGAATGATTCCATTACTGGATATATTCATGATGATGCGACCCGTCAGTCCATCTTGTCTGCCAACGGATTATCCGATGGGGATCCCAAGGACGCAATTAATTTGAATAATCTAGACGACTGGTTGGAATTTCACGCATCAGAAATCGCCTAAATTGGTTATTTTCTTTTGGAGAAAGCCGGTCCGGAGTGGCCGGCTTTTTTATTGGAGGCTAAATTCGCTAAAAGAAATCATAAACTGAACTTGCCAACATCCCTCTACTTGGAATATGCCTGCTCTCATGTTTGGAATTATAAAAAACAAGATCGGGGAAACTCTCGATTATACCTTTCATGAAGGTTTGGCGAATTGCCGAGACCTTTTACTCATCGGCCACGGGGTCACCGGAAACAAGGACAGGCCCTTTGTAATTGCTCTGGCCAATGCAGTATCCGCTTCCGGTGTAAATGTGATTCGCTTTTCTTTTGCCGGTAACGGGGATTCCGCTGGCGATTTTCGGGCGTGTACGATTTCCAAAGAGGTGGAAGATTTACAGGCAGTTTTATCCGTGGTGGAAGAGAAAAATTATCGGGCTATTTATGCCGGTCACAGTATGGGGGGTGCAGTCGGAGTCTTAGCTGCCGCAAAGGATGACCGGATCAAATTTCTTATCTCTTTAGCCGGGATGGTAAGCACGGAAAAATTTTATGATACTGAGTTCGGGGAGGAAACACCAGATACTGGTTGCATGTGGGAGGAGCCAGACTGTCCACTTTCCTCTGATTTTAAAAATGATTTGAATGGCATTCATTCCACCGCCCCCCAAGCCGTTCAGATTAGGGTGCCCTGGCTTCTTGTTCACGGAACCGCCGATGATGTGGTCTTAATTGACGATTCCCGTGAAGCATATTCCCTCGCATCCGAACCCAAGAAACTAGTTGAGATCGAGGGAGCTAATCATGTTTTTTCCGAGGATGGACAGAAGCCCATGATTGAGGCAGTGATAGGATGGTTACAGACTAACCTTAATTAGATTTTAGTCCGACAGTATTAACCGAAATAATCTGATAATTATATTTCTTCTCACTATCTGCTGACTCATCAATGAAAACCATTTCTGTGAGCGGCATTATTGGAGTATCGCTGTATAGAAGACCCTGAAATAAAGGACGCCCGAATTTATTCGTCGGGTCCTCGGGTATCTGTGCGATTACTTTTCCATTTCGCTTAATAAGAAAGTGGGAGATTCCACTTTCCAAATCTGCTTCTGCCTTCCAGGATAATTGATTCCCCTTTCGTTTTAAGTGCGTAGGGGGTGGGGGAGGAGTGGGATCTGTGATCTTGGTGTCCTCTACGAATTGCATCCAGGTCTGGGCAATTTTTGCATTCGGTAACCAGGTTGCTTCCAGGGGGTTCCCCTGAAATTTTAACATAGGTTGAGCTTTTTTGCCTAAAAGGGGAGCGAGCCATGCATCTTTTGTGGGCATTGGTCTGAGTTTTTTACCAGAGGTTTTAGGCAAACGGGCGGAGAGGCAGGCATCAAGCCAGGGAATTGCCATGTAACGCGAATTTCCACATTCGTGTGAACTGAGCGGGTCAATGGATACCCCCACTAATCCACCTGCACTTCTCACTTTATTGAAGAAGGTTTCATTACTGGGCCAAACCCGTGCAAACCTCCCTTTTTTTTCGGTGACTCCCTCTTTTGTTCCCGGGTTGCACATCATTGGAACCTTAAGGGTATCTGCCGGTAGATCATGCGGTTTAATTTGGGGTCGCTCCGGATTTGCTTCCAACATTGGAACCCCAGAGCGAAGCCAACACGCGATCACCCGATTGGGGTAGAGCATGGTCATTCCTCCCACCCAGTGCCCACCACCACTATGTCCCCATAGTGCCCACGGCACCTCACTTAACTCGGGATGTCCGCTCATTTTACCCAGGTCCTGTAAACTTTTTAAAAAGGTTTTATTGGATCCATTTCGTGGATCACACCACATTTGACAATCCGCTTTTCCAGGTTGTTCATAGGTGGGTGAGAGTAGGGCACAGTCATGCTTTTTGGCGAGGGCTTGCCAGTGAAGATCCCATGCTCCACTCAGTCCGGATTTGCAGGACCCTTCTCCACACCCGTGCTGATGAACCACTACGCCCCTCAATTTCGTAATCCCTTTGGGGATCCAAATGGTATATTGTACTGGGAACATGAGTTCCCCTGGTTTTCCGGAAGCTTCATATCTTACTTGGTAGTACGGGGGTTCCGCTTCCGGAGAAATATCATAGGGTGGATTTTGTCCAAAGAGAAATGAGGATAAAAAACTAATTATTATGAGTAATTTTGTCATGAAAAATTTCAACCATGGTTCAATCATTTAGTAAATAACCGAAGAGGATTTTTAGATTTTTTATAATCAAGCTAAAGTGATTTACAGAAGCAAATTTTTTAATTTAGTTATACGAATCACCCAATCAATAGGATTTATTTAGATAGACTTTTTATAATTCGATGAAATTTTGTGGGCAATACAATGGTTTGCGGGAGTATAAAATTAGAATGAAAAGAAATTTTGACCGTATTATATTTTGGCTTTTGGGCTTTTTGGCATATTCAAATGGAAACGCAGAAGAGAATTCTCATTTGCCAGTTAAAAAATGGGAAGATCTTGCCTTCTCGTCTCACCCTACAGGAGAGCTAGTGCTCGATGTATTTCGACCGAGTGACAGTAAGAAAAGACCCGCAGTTTTGTGTCTGCACGGAGGGTTTTGGGCAAAGGGTTCAAAGAAGTTTATGCATCCCCTTGCCGAAGATTTAGTCGCCCGGGGCTATGTTGCGGTGTCCTCTAATTATCGTCTGACGGATGTTGCACCTGCTCC
>JABGUO010000222.1 GCA_018646565.1 Opitutia bacterium
ATAAATTACATTACTGAGCAATCTAAAGATATAACAAAGCCATTCTTTCTCTACCTTGCTTACAATGCACCCCACTTTCCTATACAACCACCCGAAGACTGGCTGAAAAAAGTACAAAAAAGAGAACCTCAGCTGGAACTTAAGCGTGCCACCAATGTCGCCTTTGTCGAACATATGGATCATGAAATAGGCAAGGTATTGGATGCGGTCAAAAGACTCGGTATCGAAAAGGATACCCTCATTACTTTTTCTTCTGACAACGGAGGATCCATTCCTCATGCCGCCACCAATGATCCCTGGCGCGGGGGTAAGCAGGAACACTGGGAGGGTGGAATCCGGGTTCCCACCTGTGCGGTGTGGCCAGGAAAAATCCCGGTTTCTCAAACAGATGAACTAGGAATCACCATGGATTTACTACCCACTTTTGCTGAGATTGCCGGGGCGAAGCTCGAAAATGAAATTGAGGGCCAAAGTTTGGCTCCAATCTGGTTAAAAGGAAAAAAAGGCGTCCCCAACCGCACCCTCATTTGGGTACGCCGGGAAGGAAACTTCCGATATCAAGGACGAGCGTACTACGCGATACGGGAGGGAGACTGGAAGCTCCTCCAAAACCATCCCTTCGAACCGATGCAACTGGTCAATTTAAAGGAGGACCCCAGTGAGCAGAATCCAAAACCAGCGACTCATCCAATCGCCCGAAAACTAAGCCAAAAATTGATGCTCCACCTGCAAAAGTCTGGCGAAATGCCCTGGCAGAAGTAATCGGAAACTGAAATTTGAACCTGGTCTTATTGTCACATATTCTTGGCGAACCAGTTGGTCGCTAAGTCAATACATTCCCCAAATTTTTCGCGATAGACTCCATAGTGGCCGATGCCCTTGAGCACCTTGTACTCTGAATTAACGCCCCGAAACTGAAGGATTTTAGCCACTTTCCCTCCGTTTTCACTGCGATCCATAAGCTCTTCCTTTTCCGCATCGATAATCAAAGTGGGTACTTTTAAACGATCTGCCGCATCTATTGGATTGTATCCAATATTTTTCGCATGATTATGCCGCATATGAGAGTAAGCGGACATTTTTCCACCGGGTGCTCCATCTTTTATTGGAACTGGCTCGGTTTCGCCCCGAGCCTGGGCTATCATGAGCTGGTGAGCCTTCTTGATCCATGCCTCACGATATTTAAATACTCCCATACCCGGGACCTGTGAAACCACGCATTTTACCCTTGGATCATGAGCCGCCGTCCAAATCACCAAGCCTCCGCCATAACTCGTTCCATACAATCCAATCCTACCGGCATCCACATAACGCTCCCCCTCAAGGAAAGAAATGGCACAGCGGATATCCATTACCTGATCGGGGAAATCCATTTGCCAACGAATCGGACGGGCTTTCACCTCCACCAGTCCTGCCTTATTCGCCTGAGGCATTTTATCCGTCATCAGCAACTTACTTTCACTCATTCCCCAACCCCGATAATCAAAGGCCAGAAAAACAAATCCTCTCTCCACAAAGCTTGGTGCTATTCTGCTGGGTAATTTGCCCTTGGTCCCCCCAGTCCCATTCACAAAGACAACCGCAGGTAATTTCTGATCTTTCTTTAGATTCTTTGGGGTATAGAGATCGCCATACATTTTCGTCCCGTCGCTCCAAATCGTAACTCCCTTTTTAATAAAGGGTGTTTCTTTTTTATCTTGAGCGTGAATGGTTACTCCAAACACGAAGTATACCGATATAAGAATTAACACTTTCCATTCCTTCATTTGATTTCCTTTCATTTGTTCGTTGACGGGGATTTATTCTTTGCCCGTTCCCATCCGGTCGACTTCATCTTGAACAGGCAGACCAAAGGAATAAATTGTACCGTGCGGATTCTTTGGAAAATAAGCCTCCTTTGGACTGTTCGTAAAATGGGTATTACCGGTTCCGATATAAACGCGCCCCCTGGACACAGATGGTCCTGCAAGTACTGGGCCCAGATAGATTTCTTTTAGAGATTTTCCATTTTTTAAATCGACCGCGACCAGTTTATTACTCGAAAAAGTGGTGAAGTATCCCACTCCATTGGCAAGTGCAATACCCGATGCCACCGGGTCTCCGGTATTTCTAAAAAGTGGATTCTCCCTGGTTCCACCGACCCATGTAACCAGGGGTCGTTCGTGGCGCCATTTTTCTGTTTTTAAGTCAATTGCAACCGAGGTTACTCGCCCACCAGTGGGTGGTTCCAAGCGACGGGTCGGGTGTCTGACTTTAAAAATACAGTCGATTCCATTGGTAAAAAAACTCTTTCCATCCGTGGCGCATCCGGTCTGCAAACCACCGATCGTACTGGGCAATGCAAGTGTGCGGGGATCCACTTTCGGATTGTCCATCGGAGGACCGGTGTAAATAGGAGTATGGTTCAGGATTTCCCCATCGCTCACCCGCAGTAAATAAAACCCTCCATTTTTACATCCCGCACCGACTGCCTTAATCTGTTTCCCTTTCAATGAAGTGATAACCACTTTAGGTGTATCTCCAATTGACTGATCTTTATATCCTGTTTTCGGATCATACCCAGACATCGAATGATTCCAGACATCATTCGGATTAATTTGAGTCACCCACTTTTCCATACCGGTGTATGCATCCAATGCAATGATCGCAGCAGAATGCTTAGTATAATTTCGTGGATCTGACTTGGTAGGTTTTCTTGGGGAATTATGAATATCGGTTCCAAAAAAAAGGAAACCACTTTCCGAATCATAAGAAGGAGTACTCCAGACCGAACTCGTGGACGGGCCATATTTAAAAGTATGAGTACCCACCCATGATTTCATTACAATCGGCGGATCAAACTTTTTCGGCTTTGGACCGATATCATATTTCCAAATAATATCCCCATTGGTTGCATCGAGTGCCATGACGAATCCACGACCGTAACAACATTCATATTTTGGATCCTTGGGTTGGGCATGTTCGAGGGCACCACCGGCAAAGATAACCTGATTTTTACAAAAGATCGGTGATGCCATAATCACATTGGCATGATGTTTTCCAGGGAAACCATTCGCCCGCGAATCGACCCGCCACCTTTCATTACCAGTTTTACGGTCCAGACAATAAGCGGTGCCTTTGACACTTCCAAAATAAACTGAATCCTTGGTA
>JABGUO010000223.1 GCA_018646565.1 Opitutia bacterium
ATAATCAACTTCCTTACCTCTAAAACTGCAGATGCCGCTTTTTTTCCTGCTTCAACGCCAGGCTGATGGTAAGCATTAATTCCGGTCAGTGAGGCATAAAGACCAACTGCTCGTTCAAATAATGCAATCAATCGACCAATCGCAGCTGGGGTTATCTCAGTAATAGAGAGAGTCACCGATTTCCGCTCTTTTTCATACAGTGCATCGCGGGTACCGAGGAAAAAACCATGGAGATAATCTCCAGAGGTCATTCCATCCTCATCCACATCAATAGAAGGAGAATCACGATGTTTCAGTACTTCTATAAAGGTGGCAAAAAAATTGGGAACTCCTTCACGCAATTGTTGGACATAGGCATGCTGATCCGTTGATCCTTTATTTCCATATACTGAAATTCCTTGGTGTACAATATTCCCTGCCAAATCTTTTTCCTTTCCAAGGGATTCCATGATGAGTTGCTGCAAGTATTTGGCAAATAGCTCAAGCCTGTCTTTGTAGGGTAGAATCACCATATCCTTTTTTCCTTTTCCTCCGGTAAGAAAGTGCCAGGAAAGAGCGAGCATGGCCGCAGGGTTTTTGCGAAATTCAGAATTTCTGGTCAATTCATCCATTTCTGCTGCCCCGCCAAGAAACGAGTCGATATTGATTCCCTGAAGGGCTGCAGGCAATAATCCTACCGCCGCAGTCTCACTAGTTCTTCCACCCACCCAATCCCACATTGGAATGAAATCAAGCCACCCCTTTTTTTGTGAATAATCATAAAGTTTGCTTCCCAGTCCAGTGACAGCAATGGCATGTTTTGAAAAGTCCAGCCCCGATTCTGAAAAGGCATGTTCAGCTTCAAGCATTCCATTCCGCGTTTCTGCGGTGCCACCAGACTTTGAAATTACAAGGACAAGAGTGGTCTGGAGCGCGGTTCCAATTTCCGATAAAGTAAGGTCAATCCCGTCTGGGTCAGTATTATCAAAAAAGTGAACTTTAAGTTTATCTGCTTGGGGGTGCCCTAATGCTTTGCCCACAAATTGGGGTCCTAATGCGGATCCTCCAATTCCTATTACCAGCAGATCGGTGAAAGAGCCATTGGGCGATTGAAGAACTCCGGAATGCACCTGTTCAGAAACTTGTTTAACTTTTTCCAGTGTTTCGCGGATTACCGTTGTCAGTTCATCGGTCGGAGCGAGCTCGGGGTTTCGTAACCAATAGTGACCGACCATTCTGTTTTCATCGGGATTGGAGATGGCACCTCCTTCCAATTCATTCATTTGCTCCAGTGCACTTGCAATTGGTTGAGCCATAGAAGAAAGATAGTCTTCCGAAAAGTCGACAAAAGAGAAATCGGCCCAGAACTGAGCTTTTTGATGAGAAAGATAAAAAGATTGTTTCATAGTTTTTTAAAATTGATCGGTGATTGCTCCTAGTGATGCAGAGCTTACCAGCTTTGCATATTTTGCTAAAACCCCCCTGTTTTCCTTAGGCTCGGGTATTTTCCAATTGCTTTTGCGTACTCTCATTTCTTCTTCAGATAAATCGAGGGAAAGTTCGTTATTTTCTGCATCTATTGTAATAATGTCATCATTTTGAAGCAGACCGAGCGGTCCTCCTATCGCTGCTTCCGGAGTAACATGTCCCACGACAAAACCGTGACTGCCTCCAGAAAAACGACCATCTGTAATAAGGGCAACTTCCTTCCCCAGCCCTTTTCCCATAATTGCTGAAGTGGGCGAAAGCATTTCCCGCATTCCTGGACCGCCGACTGGTCCTTCATTTCGGATCACAATTACATGACCTGTCTTTACTTCACCCTCCAAAATACCACGTAATGAAGCCTCTTCTGATTCAAATATAATGGCTTTACCGGTAAACTTGAGCCCTTCTTTTCCAGTAATCTTAGCGACCGCACCATCTGGTGCCAGGTTACCGTATAAAATTCGAAGATGGCTGTCTTTTTTGATTGGATCATTAAACGGCCGGACCAAGTCCTGACCACTCGGGTAGGGGGCATAGGGAGTTGCATCTTTCACATTTTCGGCAAGTGTTTTGCCTGTAACGGTGATACAGTCTCCGTGTAAAAGCCCTTCTTCAAGTAGTGTTTTGAGTAAAGGGCGCAAGCCCCCAATACGAACAAAATGGGACATGTTATATTTACCGCTTGGTTTTAGGTCACAAAGAACAGGGACCCTTTTTCCAATTTCAGTAAAATCATCTAAGTCTAACTTTACATCAGCAGAATGTGCCATCGCCAATAAATGAAGCACTGCATTTGTTGACCCGCCCAGCGTGATCACAACAGTTATAGCGTTTTCAAATGCTTCCCTCGTCATTATATCCCGAGGTTTAATATCGAGTTCAATTAAGTTAACTACCGCAGCTCCGGCATCTTTGGCATCCAATTTTTTTTCATCTGAAATCGCCAATTGAGCAGAACTATCTGGAAGGCTCATACCCAATGCTTCAATTGCAGAAGACATTGTGTTTGCAGTGTACATTCCTCCGCAGGAACCCGGTCCAGGAATCGCTTTTTTTTCAATGGCAGTGAGTTCTTCTTTATCGATTACTCCCCCCGCATGTGAGCCTACGGCTTCGAACACGGATACGATATCGAGATTTTTTTCCTTGTGTAGACCGGGTAATATAGTGCCACCGTAGACAAAAATACCGGGTCTGTTGAGTCGCGCGAGTGCCATTACGCAGGCGGGCATATTTTTATCGCATCCTCCTATCGCAACTAATCCATCCATTCCCTCCGCACCGACCACGGTCTCAATTGAATCTGCAATTACCTCGCGGGAAACAAGAGAATAGCGCATGCCAGGTGTTCCCATGCTAATGCCATCGGATACTGTGATTGTGCCGAAGGGGACTGCTTTTCCTCCTGCCAGGTCTACTCCTTCAACGGATGCTTTACCTAATTCGTCCAAATGAGAATTACACGGTGTTACCATACTCCAGGCTGAGCATACTGCGACTTGCGGTTTCTCGAAATCTTCATCTTCGAAGCCAACGGCTCGTAACATGGAGCGATTAGGGGCACGATCATTTCCATCAACTACGATGGAGGAAAAGTTGCGGTTGCATGAATTCATTTAATAGGATTATGATTTGATTTGGCTTTGAATCAAGTTAGATAAAGACTAGAGAAAACAATCAATACCTTCTTCATTCGCAACAACCTTTTTTGAAAAATACAAATCTAGAGTCTTTAAGGGACGAAATTGATGGGGTCGACTCGCAAATAGTCGGGTTGCTCAATCAGCGTGTACAAGCTGCTGCCAAGATTGGTCGCATTAAAGACGAGCTGGGTGTGGACCCCTATGATCCTGCTCGCGAGGAACAGGTCTTTGAAAAGTTAGAAAATTTAAATTTGGGTCCGTTAACCAAAGATTCTCTCCAAGTGATCTACCGCGAAGTTATTTCTGCTTCGATTGCGTTAGAGAAAAAATTAATAATCGGTTATTTAGGACCTGAGGCAACTTACACCCACCAAGCGGCGGTAAATAATTTTGGGTCCACCTTAGAATATCATCCATTACCCGACATTCCTGACGTGTTTCAAGCAGTGGAAGCGGGTGAATGTGACTATGGAGTCGTGCCCATAGAAAATTCTACTGAGGGTGCAGTGAATCGTTCCTTAGACCTACTGGTGGAAAGTGATTTAACAATTGTGGCACAAGTTTACCTGAAGGTTGAACATTCCCTTTTTAGCTTTTCTCCCTTGGAAGAGATTGTGGAGGTTCGATCCAAAGATCAGGCACTCGCCCAATGTAGTGATTGGTTACGACGTAATTTACCCAACGCACGCTTGGTTCCCTATTCGAGTACTGCAGAAGCGGTAAGAAGTTTGTCGCTTGATTCTTCCATAGCTGCCATTGCAGGTAACTTGGCGGGCCGAATTTACACGGTGCCCAGTCAAGCCGAAGGAATTCAGGATCGAAAGAACAATGTAACCCGCTTTCTTGTGGTGGCCCGTAAGCCCTTACCACAGCGGGATGAGGTAAAGTATCGAACGAGTTTAGTTCTCTCTCTGCCTGATCAAATTGGTGCATTGCAAAACGCATTGAAGTCATTCTCTGATCGTGAGCTTAATTTGTGTAAGATTGAATCACGTCCCAGTAGGTTGAAGAGATGGGATTATTATTTCTTCGTAGATTTCATTGGGCATCGTGAAGATAAGAAAGTGAAGGAAGTAATGGATGAGCTTGAAAAAGCATGCCCATTGATGAAGTTTCTTGGAAGTTATCCCGAAGGGAGTTCCTGAGACTTCCTTTATTTAAAAAAATAAGACTGATAAGTCTTGATTTGGATTTGCATTGTGCAAAACTAGTTCCTCAATAAAGGATCGTAGGTTTTGATAATCTTTTTCTTTTTTGGCAGTCCACCTTTTATTTCGATTCGTCAAAGATTCTTTAAGACCGGATACGAGGAGTAATCCCCTAAAAGTATTCTGAAAACAATGAATTGATTCGAGTACAGATGCCCGAACCCACAAAGGTTCAATTGCAGAGACTCGGGCATTCCAGTGAGTGTAGTTTAAATTTCTCTTATTGGGGAAATGAAAACGAACTACCTGTTCAATACAATGCTCAAAAGACTGCACAGGCATTTGCCGCATCTCATCGTTTTCTCGTAAGAATGAGAGCGTCCTTTGCAACTGCAAGGTTTCTTCACGCGTAGAAGCACTTCCGATAACGGAAAATAGAGCGTTTAGATTTTGTAGTCTTGTATAATCGTCTTTTTTAACCGCCGTTTTTGTCACCCTTTTTGTTACCACCCAAGTTAACTAATTCCTCCACGAATCGAGATATTCCCATAAAATCCTCATAAAAGCTTGCGTACCTAAGCCATGCGACACCATCCACATTTTTGAGTCGCAACATAATCGCATCTGCAATTGCTCGGCTTGGCACTTCGCTATCAAATTCACTTTCAATTTGTCGAAGCGTTTGAGAGAGTAGTCCATTAATCTGCTCGGCATCAATCGGACGCTTTGCAATCGCACGCCTTAAACCGGTGGCAAGTTTTGTACGATCAAAACTTTCCCTTCGCCCGTCCCTTTTCACTACTACAAGATCTTCACGCAGAATTTCTTCAATAGTAGAAAATCGGTAACCACAACCTTGGCATTCGCGACGACGACGAGTCGACGCAATTTTTCCAGCTCTTGTATCAAGAACTTTCAGGTCATCAGATGAGCATTTAGGACAATGCATTAACGATTAAGGATTCCACTTTCCACACACACATTAATCTTCTAACAGACTTCTAGGAAGTTCTTCAAGATCATAATTCCCTTTTCTGTCGCGAGCGACTCAGGATGGAATTGAACACCCCAAATGGGTAGGCTGGTATGTTCGATTCCCATAATTTCTCCCTCTTTCGTTTCTGCGGTAACTTTTAAGCATTCAGGCAGGCTGGATCTTTCAGCAATCAGAGAATGGTATCGGGTTGCGGTAAGAGGGTTGGGTAAATCTTTAAACAGGTTCTTTGTGTCGTGATGGATTGGCGAAGTTTTACCATGCATCAATTGATCAGCCCTTACGATTCTCCCCCCAAATGCCTGTGCAACACATTGATGCCCAAGGCAAACACCGAATATCGGCTTAATTCCTTGCAGTTTTTGAATGATTTCAAGACTGATACCGGCACGGTCCGGATTACAGGGCCCGGGCGAAATTACAATTCCATCAAATTGGTCGACTTGAAGTTCTTCAACAGAAATTGCATCATTACGAAACACCTCAACCGTGGCATTCAATTGTCCAAAGTATTGAACCAAGTTGTAGGTAAATGAATCGTAGTTATCAATAACGAGAAGATTCATAATCGAATTATCCTTTATAGCCTTGCTTGCGATTTCTTTCTTTTAAGCGCAATGCATTCAAGCGTATGAAACCTCCCGCATCTTCGGGTTGGTAATCGCTTTCGTCATCATCCATGGACGCGATTCCTTCGTCGTATAATGAAAAATCTGACTTTCGACCCACCGTGATTACATTTCCCTTGTACAGTTTTAATCGAATAATTCCGGAGACAGTTTCTTGGCTTTTATCAATTAAAGCTTGTAGAGCTTCTCTTTCCGGAGCGAACCAAAATCCATAATATATTAACTCGGCATAACGAGGAACAAGTGAATCTCGTAAGTGCATTAAATCCCGGTCCATGGTCAGGGTTTCCATTTGACGATGGGCGTGGAGAAGTATTGTTCCGCCAGGGGTTTCATATACTCCCCGACTCTTCATCCCAACAAAGCGGTTTTCAACCAAGTCCACCCGGCCAATTCCATGCTTGCCGGCAATCTTATTGAGTTGAACTATCACCTGAGAAGGGGTGAGTGCGTTTCCGTCAATCGCAACACAATTTCCTTTTTCGAAACTTAATTCAATATATTGTGCCTCATCCGGAGCCAGTTCAGGATCAACTGATAGTTTGTACATCTCGCGGTTGTCAGGCGTTGTGGGATCAAACCAAGGATCTTCAAGAATCCCGGCTTCGTAGGAAATATGCCACAGGTTTCGATCCATAGAATAGGGCTTGGATGCACTTGCTTCGACATCAATTTTATGGTCTTTACAATATTGAATCATCTCCTTGCGTCCAGGAAAGCGTTCTCTAAATGAAGCATCTCTCCAAGGGGCAAGTATGGTCAAGTCAGGAGCAAGGGCAGAAAAGGTCAGTTCGAAGCGGCATTGGTCATTTCCTTTCCCCGTTGCTCCGTGAGCCACTGCATTGGCATCGAATTCCCTCGCGATATCAATATGTGCTTTCGCGATTAAAGGTCGTGCGATAGAAGTCCCCAATAGGTATTGGGATTCATAGACCGCATTGCCCCGTACCATAGGATAAATGTAATCTTGTGCAAATTCATCGACAAGATCGAGAGTGCGATGGGCACTTGCACCAGTGGACAACGCTTTTTCTTCCAGTCCATCGAGCTCTTCTTCCTGACCTACATCCGCACAGTAGGTGATCACTTCTGCATTTTGTTCATTTGCGTACCAATGAACCAGCACTGAGGTGTCAAGACCTCCTGAATAAGCGAGAATAATTTTCATAGAATTAAGATATGTTATTTTGAGAAAGTTGTTTCATGATCGCTTTTTGCATGTGCAGTCGATTTTCAGCTTGGTCATATAGAATGGAACGAGGAGAAGACAGCACTTCTTGGGTAACCTCTTCTCCCGAATGGGTGGGCATACAATGCATAAAGAAGGAATTATCCTTGGCTTGGTTCAGTAAATCCTGAGTCACTTGATAACGGGCCATTTTTTTCTTCCGGTC
>JABGUO010000025.1 GCA_018646565.1 Opitutia bacterium
CATTGCAGAGGCAGAGCAAATTGATTAACGGCTTCCACTTCTCCCACATCAATTATATTCGCGACCATTGATGTAACCATCTTTGCCATATCCTCGATATAGTCTGCATGAGTCGGACGAATAAAGAACGGCTCCACCAAAGCACGAAAATCGGTATGCTGGGGCGGATCCATTTCGATCGGAATTTGGCGCATCGAACGAAGTCCCTCCTCTGAATGAGGGACCACCTGAAATGGATTATCGCTGCTAAACTCCTTCCAGTTCTTCGCCGTTTTCCGTAGTTCTTTTAAGCGTAAAATGAAGGGGATGCATTCACCATTAAACTCAGTAAATTGTATTCCTGAAGTTACACGGGCTTCCTCAAAGCTATCTTGGTGTTGTGGCATAATTAAATACTCAAAGAATATCTTTTGTTACGAGACCGAAGGCGAGGACTTAGAATACATTCCATAAAATGAAACTACTATGAGTCTCTTTTTAATAGAGAGAGCACATATACCATATAAACTTGAGCATCAGGTAATTCTGACCACGGGGTGAGTATACTGTCAAGAATGGTCGTTATTGATTAGTTATATTATGTGGAGCGTAATACCTGTAAAAATTAATTGAGGCGCGCACCCAGCCCTCCTCCATAACCAGCGAGCTCGAGGTAGGCACTTCCAATCCGTTTCCCTTTTTCGTTGAGGACCTCACAGGCACCTTCCCAATATGCATTATCCGATCGGTTGCCCGTAAATTCCTGCTGTTCGAGTAAGGGGCGTAAGCGATAAAATTCCTGTCCCTTGGTGGGATGAATTACTGAGATCTCGACTGAAGTGGGATATTGAAGTCCTGTTTTTGGACTGGTCCATGTATCCAGAGTTTTCCAGGAAAAGTTTTTCTCATACACCCTTTCCGTCTTTCCCTCTTGATCAATCCAATAAACTGCTGACCACGGATCGCTGTCCCCATCTTTTTTCCGTAAACGATAGGCTTTCAGCTCGGTGCCATCGTCCAATTGCATACAAGTCCAATCCCACCCGGCTAAATCTTCTCCCAGTTGACTGGATGAGATTTCGTGATCCATCCAGGCAATTCCCTCTACAGAAATCTCTTCTCCATTCAGACGAAGTGTACCCTTAGCCTGAAGACGAGTGTAAGACCAGTACCAACTGACCGAGGCGGGATCAGACCCTTTTCGACTCAACCCACGATCTCCAAAAGATACCAATGGTTTTGTTGGATAAAGAGAGAGTTCAAGCTTTCCACCTCCGGGGTAACGAGTAATGATCTCGTGCCCAGTTCCGTCGTCAAGAAGGTTCACCTTTATTCCGCCCACCGCTAATTCAAGAGTTTCCCGTGAAGCACTTGCCTGCCAACCCTCCCGTACTACCCGTTCGTGATGAAGATATTTCCCTTCATCTAAATCGCTAAGCGCACTATGGAGTAAAAAAAGATTTTGATGACCAAAGTGAGTATTCGAAGACTGAACGGACTTATTAGGATCGCCTGCCAGCCGAAAGATCGTGGATTGAAATCCGAATTTTTTTTTCGAATCAACCGCATTTAAATGACCGACCCAATACCACCATTCAATTCCATGCTCGGGATGGGATCCATGATCCCGTGGAAGAACGGGCACATAATCGGGAGTAGGCACGCGATACCCTTTGGAGGAACGGGCGGGGGGTTCAATCCATTCAGCCAGTAAAAGGAATGGAGAAATAAGAAAGAAAAGTAAGAAAAACTTCATTTGCGTTTAAAATTCCAATATGCAGATGCCAGGCAACCCGAGAGAAAACCAGTCAGAACCAGCAGGATCCCAAAAATGAAAAAATCGGTGTAAGGAACATGCCAGAGGAGAGTCCATCCAAACGACTGAACATTGATCACTTTTACCAACAACCAGCCAAGAACCAGTCCAATCAGGGAACCACTTACCCAGGCAGCCAACCCGATTCCCGCACCTTCCATTCCTGCAGAAAGCAAGAACTGACGATTAGAAAAGCCAAGGTGACGCAGAGTAAGCCAAGTACGGGCGGATTCATCAAAGATCGAAAAAAGACCGAGTAACAGTCCGGCGAAGGCAACCACCAATCCGATAATGTTGAGCGCGGATGTGGCTTTAAAAGTCTGTTCAAAAATACCCAAGGCCACATCCCTTAATTCCTTTCCATTACGAACATCTAAGCCTGGGAAAGCGAGGCGCAGTCGATCCCGTATTTGGTTCACATCAGTTTCCTCTTTTAAGTAGAGACTTACATTGATTGGCCGTTCGGATTGAGTCCATGACTTCCAGGTTTTTATATCTACTGCGGCGGTTCCGAACTCATTTCCGTAATCCGAAAATATACCAACCGGAGAAATTTTCTTTCGACCGGAAGGAGTATCCAATTCAGTTACCCCACCATTAATCATTCCGAATCGCCTTGCAAATGTCTCACTAATTAAAGCAGGTTCAGCACCCGCTACAGCAGAAAAAGAACCGGGTGGTTTGTACCAAAGTTGCTTAATTGAAGTGGTCCATGCATCCATATCAACACCCGATAGAATAGTAATGCCCTCTTTCGGTTTTGCGTAGGAAATATAAACTACATCTGCATAAGCAATCGTTTCATCCTGTACGAGTTCTTCCATGATGGTGGGATCAATCCCATTGATCGTACCCGCCCCGGTAACACCGCGTTCGGAAATATAGAGTTCCGCCTGAAAACGGATATCGAACCATTCCTCAATTGTGTACCTAAAACTGTCCACCATTTGAAACATACCAGTTACCATACCGACCGCTACTACGAGCCCGGCTACTGCCAATCGATGCCTACTCGAACCATCCTGTAATCGACTACAGGCTAATCGACTGACTGGTTGAGTACAAAAAGGACGAAACCACCGGGAAAGAACGACCAAAGCGTGACCTGAAAGAAGAGCCGCACCTAGTATCCAAAACCCGGCAGACAAAAATCCACCCACTGGCATTTTACCCCCACCTACCAAAGATAACGGTGGGAATAAAAGACATACTCCACCCAAAAACATTAGGCACAATCCAACTTTTGGTTTTTGTAACCAGGTGAAACCAGGTGACCAATCGCCTTTCGACAGAACCTGAGCTGGAGGAGTTTGCATCGCATCGCGGGCGGGAAGCCAACCGGCTAGTAAAGTGAAGAAAAGGCCCAACCCCACCCCGAACACACAATCTGTCCAAGTAAGTGAAATCGCATCCAATGTGGTCGCAAAATAAAGTGCATTTACAGTATCAGCTAACATTTGGGCTGAGAAATAAGCAAAGAACCACCCCACCCCAATTCCCGCAACTGATCCAATTAAACCAATAACAATGGATTCCACTAGAGAGGTTAAAAAGAGAATTTGTCGACTAACACCGAGTGAGATCAGAGTGGCAATTTCAGTTCTTTTACGAACCACAGCGGCATCTAGAGCCTGTAAAATAAGGTAGGCTCCGACCAAAATTGCAATCAGCGAAAGAATGGTGAGGTTGAGTCGAAACGCGGCTGTCATTGCGGCGCGATCAGCCGCACGATTTTGAGTCGGGCTGAGAGTAATATTTTCGGGTAGCTCGCGGGTAAGGCGATGCTCGACTTCCTCTAGATAGTCAGTATCCTGGCGAAGATCGGGTTGGCTAAGAACAACCTCCACACGATTGATTTCGCGGGGTCGGCTGAGGAGAGATTGAACGGTAGGAATATCTGCTATTACCAAGTCATCTGGAAGTGCCGACCCTTCCTGATTTAAGATTTTACGGACCCTCATTTGTTGACGACGACCACTGGCTAGAATCGTGACCTCACCACCCTCCTTCACTCCGATTTTCTCCGCAGTAGTTTGGCCAATCCAAACCTGGTTTTCACTCCCAAGCCAATCATACCACGAAGCTTCATCTTGTCCGAAATCGATTTTGTTTTCAACCAAGTCGGGCAGATTGGCGAGTGACAGTAAATCAAGCCCGACCAGACGAAGTTGCTGGGCTGGCTGATTGTCGGAGTCAAGTGCAGTGACGGAACCTTCTATAACCGGTACCATGTGCCAATCCGGATCTCCTGCCAGGGTACTCAATTCTGCTAAAACATCGGTCGATAATCTCTGAGTAGGGGATTCGATTAAAAAATCGCTCTGTCCGGAAACTGCCTGATTAAAAAGCCCAAAATTGGCCGATGCCGAACGGCTTGCCTGTCGAATACCATTAAACGCACCCACACCCACCGCCACAATGGCGAGAAGAAGTAGATAACTGCCCAATTTTTGTCTCCAATGCCTGAGTGTTGTCCGGACAAGAAGGAGCAGGATGAGACGGAAAGAATGAGGAATAATCGACATATTGATGATTATACCAAGGATCCATCTTTCATGGAAATCACCCGATTACAAATCCGAGTGGATGCCTGATCATGAGTAACTAATAAAAGTGCCACTTTGAATTCATTTGATAAATCCTCCAATAAGGTAAGAACTTGTCCGCCACTATCTGTGTCCAGGCTACCAGTTGGTTCATCGGCAAGGATTAGGTTTGGACGGTGAATCAATGCACGGGCAATGGCTACGCGTTGGCATTCCCCTCCACTCAGAGCATCCGGTTTGTGGTGGGCTCGTTGTGACAGCCCAATTGCATCCAGTAATTGCTCTACTCTGTCAAGGCGTTCCTTTTTGGGAATATCCAGTAACTGGGCGGGGAATTCTATATTTTCAAAAGCCGAAAGAGTGGGCAAAAGATGAAAAGATTGAAAAACATATCCGATTGACTGACGCCTGATCTGCTCAAGGTCTTTTGCGCTTATATCATTTAGTGATACTCCTCCCAGTTTAATTTCTCCCTGATCCATTGGCTCAATCCCACAAATACAATTAAGTAAAGTTGATTTCCCGCTCCCGCTTGGTCCCATTAGAGCAACCCGCTCCCCAGTATCTAATTTTAGATTTACCCCCTTCAGTACATCAACCTGGCCAAATGACTTATGGGCTGAGTTTATCTCCAATGCAAATTTTTGAGTACTCCCCGCATGCGGGGATGTTGAGGAAGAAATCATCAACTTATACTACTCATTGCAGACAAAAAGTCCAAAAGGGAATTACGGAGACTGCCCCATTTGGCCGCAATTCAGGTCTGCATCTCACGATCTGTCCGAGAAATCTCAGTCAATATCTCGATCAACGCTTCTACTGGAATCTCTGAATCATCAATATTTACTGGGGTTTCAGAGCATGGTATTGGGATTCGATTCCCGCCACCTCCTCCAAAGCTTAAATGAATTGAGAATCTATTTGTACTCGCCTGATTTTCGGGCGTCCCTGCTCATTTCCTCCTGAAACATGACTGCCATACCCCGCAATTTTCGACTCAATTCACGGTTACGAATAGGCTTAGATTCCTTTGGGTCCTTCTCCAGATCATAGACTGTAATCCTTGGGTTCAGCATGGCCTTATACTTCCCCGACCTTACAGCAGCCAGCGCTCCGTGGCTACCATGATAGAAAAAGGCGTTTATATATTCATTCCGGTTGAAGTAGGATTGCCATTCAAGCCCTTGCTCCCATCTGCGTCGATGTGGAACATCTGAATTAAGAGATAATTTGGCGCTAGGCTTGGGAATGCCTTTAGTCTTACCGAGCATCATGGGCCAAAGGTCTCTCCCGTCGATAACTGGATGATCCTTTGGAATACGAATATTGGCTGCCGTGGCCAATGTGGGTAACCAGTCCATCGCGTTGACGACTTCACTACATACATGATCAGTCAGTACTTTCTGTCCGGGAGCCCTAATGATTGCAGGTACACGGACGCCACACTCCCAAGTGGAAATCTTTCCCCCGATCAACGGTTGAGTTTTATTCCTACCGGGTCCCCGTCCATTATCAGAAGTGTATACGACGATGGTCTTGTCATCGAGACCAAGTTCCTTCAATGAATCCATAATTCTACCTACACCATGATCCAGTTCCTGAATTGCATCCCCATAATCACCCCAGTTTGAAGTGCCTTGAAATTTTGGACTTACTCCTAAAGGCACATGGAGCATGGTATGGGGAAGATATAGAAAAAATGGTTTTTCCTTATTTTTTTTGAAAAACTGGATCGCTTCCTGCGTGTAAAGATTCGTTAATTCAGCGGGATCTGCCGGACGCTTAACAACTTTTCCATTCCTTAAGATCGGAACACCCTTATCCCCAAAATAGACCGTTTCCACCGGATCCAGGTTGGAATACATTCCATAATGATAATCGAATCCCTGTGCCATTGGTACAAAAGGTTTCTTATCTCCAAGGTGCCACTTGCCGATGCATGCAGTGGTGTAGCCATTGGCTTTAAATAATTCGGCAATGGTAATCTCATCTGAATGAATGCCACGATTTGAGTCCGCACGCTGCACCCAGGTTTCCATTCCGATTCTTCTTGG
>JABGUO010000224.1 GCA_018646565.1 Opitutia bacterium
AGTTTTCTTCTTCTCCCTTTTGATTCTCGTCATTCTCCCCTGAGTTGAAGGGATTATTACTACAAGCGTGTGGGCAAACCACATCACCGTGAAAAAGGAACGAGTGCAGGTCGGGACAAACGCTCGAAAGCGAAAGGGCACCAACGAGTAAAAGGCAGATAAGGGCAAAGATCTGAGAAATACGAATCACGAAAGTTTTCTATGCACTTAATGCAAATGTCTTGCAATAAGAAAAACCATTGCCGGTTATTTCTATTTTGAAAATTAAACAACCGAGCAATAGTCAGAAGAAAAAGAACTATCGGCTATTTTTCGCATGGACTTCCAAGCTATTTTATTAATTGATAATTTAGTTTATCCACATAATACACATGAAATTTATTCTCTCTTTTATATTTGCTCTCCTTTCGCAACTCATTTTTGCCAAGTCAAAAGCCCCCTCTTACACGCCCAATTTACCCCAACCTTCTCAATCCGAAATAAGATATGGAAAACATGAACGTAATGTGCTCGACTTTTGGAAAGCAGAATCAATAAGTCCCGCCCCAGTCGCCTTTGTGATTCACGGAGGTGGATGGAAGGGTGGATCCAAGGAAAGACTGGACCGCTTTGCCGATCCCATCGCCCTCCTTCAAGCAGGAATTTCAGTGGTGGCCATCAATTACCGATATGTCACCTCGGACGAATCGCCACCCGTGAAAGCTCCTCTTCATGATGCTGCCCGAGCCCTCCAATTCGTCCGCAGCAAGGCTAAAGAATGGAACATCAATAAAAACCGAATTGGTGCGGCCGGTGGATCTGCCGGTGCCTGCTCCAGTCTTTGGCTTGCCTTTCACGACGACCTGGCCGATCCAAAAAACAAAG
This sequence comes from Opitutia bacterium, assembly GCA_018646565.1. Taxonomy (GTDB): domain Bacteria; phylum Verrucomicrobiota; class Verrucomicrobiia; order Opitutales; family Seribacteraceae; genus Seribacter. Next base: position 865 of record JABGUO010000224.1, read on the forward strand.
ATTCCATCCTTCGTGAATCAAGCCGTTTACAATGCGCCGCGGTTACTGGAGCACAAACCACGCTCGATCCTAAACAAATGAAAGAATGGACACCCAACAGCAAGTACGGCGGGCATGCCTTCGGCTTACACCCCTTCGATGCATTTCTTAAGAACCGCAAGGAAATCATGCCCTGGATCAAGGAATACTCCCCCTTTGCGAATGTCACGGAGGACGACCCTCCGATTTTTTTGCAGTATAAATCCCCCCCCGCCATCGGACAGGTACAAAAAGACCCCACTCATACCTCTAATTTCGGAATAAAATTACAGGAACACTGCATCGCAAATGGAGTGAAATGCGAATTATACTATCCAAACGGACCGAAGACCGTACACTCTGATCCTACTTCTTTCCTTATTACTCACTTACAAAAATAGATTTAATCCAATGACTAAGATACTAACCACTTTCTGTTTTCTATTTTCAATACTCTCCCTTGGAGCTGCACGTGATCCAATCCGACTGACTCATGGGCCAATGCTGGGCCACCCCACAGCAGAAAGTGTACGGGTTTGGGGACGAACTTCTGATTCCGGAGAATTTTCTGTCCGGTACGGCGTGACCGAGGGAAAACTTTCTCAAATTTCAAAGTCTGTAACTACAAGGATTGAAAATGACAATACCGGCTATGTAACCCTTGATGGATTAAAGTCCGACCAGAGATACTATTATCAAATTCAGGTCAATGACCGCCCTCATGGTATGCCCGGATCTTTCCTCACCCTTCCAAGTGCGGAAAAAACCCGTAATGCAAAATACAACCCCGAAGGTCTGTTCAATTTCCGCTTTCAAATCGGATCCTGTGCCAACCAAAACCCCGTTCACGGAAACGGTCATCGGGCCAAAACTTATGAGACTCTCAATCGCGATTGGGCGGACAAGACTCACTTTCATATCATGAACGGAGACTGGCTCTACGAGGAACTGAGGGAATACCCGGCGGAAGCATGGCGTCTACGATCGGGCATTGATAAAATCCCGCCCGTGGTCGAGCACATGCCCACCGTAGTCGGGGTTTGGGAGAATTATAAACTCTACCTCAGTCGGGGAATTTCTCTCTCCCAATGGCATCGAAATGTGCCCAGCTACTTCACCTTTGACGACCACGAACTCGTCAACGACATCTGGGGAGCCGCTACCGCCGGCCGACGTGACCGCCGGGCCGTCTTTCGGGATATTGGAACCCATGCTTTTTATAATTACCTTGGCTGGGCAAACCCAACTGAATACCAACACCCCATTCACTTTGGAAAAGCCGAAATGAAAAAAGGGAGTGACCGTTTAGTCGATCCCTCCACCAACTTTTCCCAGCTCCCACTCGACGAAATGCTCAACCTGCATGTCCATTGGGATACCCCACAGGCAGGAGTAAATGATCTCGCCTATGATGATCTATCCTTAGGCCATCCCAATTCCTATGTTTACGATATTAAAAAGGTGATCGACAAGAATACCCTCCAACTCCACATGCCCGCAAAAGTCTCAGACGAGATCACTTACTCAATTGGTCGAAGGAGCTATGGCAGTTTTAAAGTCAGTAACTGCGAATACTTTCTACTCGATACCCGTGGTGCTCGGGACATGCATGACATCTCCGACCGTGGCAAGAAAGGTCTGTCTATGCTCGGTAAAACCCAAATGAACTGGCTCCTTGATTCTATGAAAAAGAGCGACGCCGATTTCTTCTTCGTAATCTCGACTGTTCCCTTTATGATTCCACATAGTGGAGCCGGAGGATTTGAGGCAGCCGCGAATAAAGAGGAGGCTTGGACCGCCTTCTTTGACGAACGGGAACATCTTATTTCCGAGTGGGAAAAAATGGGCAAAAAAGTATTTGTCCTTACAGGCGATCTTCATAACAGCTTCGCAATTAAAATCACTGAAAATGTCTGGGAGTTCTGCTGTGGTCCGCACAACAGCGTAAACCATGTTCCAAAAAACGATGAAATGGACCGTCCAGCAACTGGAAAGTTTAAATTCGGCCCACGTGAATGCGACATTCGATGGAGTTCCTACATCCTACCCGATCTCCCCCGAATGGAAAGACTCTATCCTCACTATGCGGTAGTCAAGGTCAACAATGTCTTTAACATGCCCAAGAAGCTTGGGGATGAACGCTGGGTCGCCTACCCTCACCCGCAGGTTGTCTTTCAATATTATAACGGCAACACCGGTGAGCTCGAATACGCAGAATCTATTTCCACCTCAAGATAAGAGTTTATTTCTGGATCAATTCATGAATTGATTCAACAGGTATACAATTCTTGACCACCATCTGTAGGTTTTCTTTCTTCCCGTTCTCTACGCTGTAGTAAATGGAACTGGTTGATGATACGACACCCACCACCTGCCCCTTACGATTAAAAACGGGAGCACCACTTGATCCTTTTGCATAGTCAGCAGTGATAGCCATCCTGCGACCAGGTTTTCGATCGTTATTCAAAATCATGTGATAACGAGAGACCATTCCCTTTGTCATCGTATACAATTTTCTATTCGGGTGACTGATTACCCAGACATCTGATCCCACATTCGCGGGTTTGGCCAAAGACATGGGAATCAATTTGGCATCTCGTAACTTTAAAATGGCAAGATCGTCCTGCTGATTGGCCGCGAGAACTTTTTCGACTGCATAAATAGTACCTTCATTATCCATAGCTCCAAGAATTTCTGCTTCATCTTTTGCCAACACATGATGATTAGTTTCGATGATACCATCTTGCCCAATAACGAAAGCAGAAGCCATGGAGGTATGCCATTTGGAACATTTCCCACAATTATAAAGCCTGCCCATTACCAAAACAGATTTACATATGTGATCATAAAGTTTGTTGGATGGAGCGGAGTGGATTGGAATCTCTCCAAGCACAACCTTCGAATGCTTTTGTGTGAGTTGTTTTTTTAAATCGGAAAGGCTTACCGATTGATTGCCATCCAATAATTTTTCCAATCCTTTTTGGAAATCGGAACCGAGCTTTAAATCATTGAAATATCTTCGCTCGGCAAGCAGCGAAACCGATGTAAGAAAGGTAAGAAAAATTAGGATGGTGGAGGAAAATCTACACATAGGTCTTTTACGAAGATGACCTTAACATGGGTCAACCTATTCCTTAACCGCCTTATATTTACCCTCGATATGTAATATGCCTCCTATCAATTTGTGAACCAAATTTCCTTCCAAAACAAATTCATTTTCAGATTTTGAAATACAGCGCCGTTTCCAGATCACATCTTCTCCCAGACGAAGGGTAACCTGTCCATCTTCGGCAATCTCCCGGGTGTATCCGTTGAGATATTTCCATATACCCAATGCAGGATGTCCTTTGAGCGTTAGAGCGAGTGCTGACTCATGTACTGGAAGTTTCATCTCTCCGACTTCGGACAATTTGCGCAGGCGAATGTTTCGGAATTCAATCGGGGCTCCCTCAGATTCCAGGCAGAAATACCCCGAAGCAGGTTCAATCCCGTCTCCTCCAGAAACTTCTTCCCCATTGACCCAGAGTCGAACTTCGCCATCGACCGCCCGGACATAATAATGATTCCATTGATTGATCCCTTTGGTCGTTTCCTTCGTCGGAAAACTGCGTCTTCCATTGGGGGCAACGGGAGGAAAAGGATTCATTTTTACCGGACCCACGGGAAACACATCCCCGTGACTGGTGAACCAGTCGGCCGGTTTTTTATGCCTTTTGGTGTAATGTTCAGCATACCCCAGGTCGAGGACTTGCACCTCAATCCCGTGAGGCAGACGACCATGCCCAGCGGCTAATTTGGAAATACTTTGCGGGGTGGCCCAAACAAAGACACCCGAGTTTCCGGCATTCTTTTTGTGCATCCATTCGAGCAGAAGTTCAAAATTTTCCAGAGGTTCGCAGTACCGGATGACCCCGGTCGGGTTACCAGTACAGTAGGCATGCCCGCCCTCCCAGCGCCAGG
>JABGUO010000225.1 GCA_018646565.1 Opitutia bacterium
GAAGGAAAAGGAGCGATTGCAAAGGCTTCTTTGGTCGGAATTTCCGCACGGGTTCGGGATCAATTCCTCTTTTTGATTTCTGGTATTGTACTACTCACATTGTTGGTGAATGCCACCACGGTTGGTCCGCTTGTTAACTATCTCGGTTTAACAAAGCTGCCCGCAGTGAAAAAACTAATGTTCTCCAATGCCTCCGGCAATGTGGCACAGGGTTGTGAACAGGAGATGGATTTATTAAAGGATGACCGATTTCTCAGCGGAGCGAATTGGGGTGAGGTGCGCAAGTATTTACCGGATCCGGTGGCTTATCCATTAAGTGCAAGTGAATTGGCTCAAATGGATACTCTTTCGGAAACACGGAGGCGCCTGTTAGAAAAGGAAAGAAGCAGTTATTGGGCACAATTTAGAGCCGGTCTTCTCAGTGCACAGGCAGTGGCACAGTTGGACAATAATTTGAGCGAATTCTTGGATTTGGAGGGCAAGGTACCAATGACAGATCGTCCTTATCTTGAGAAAGTATGCGGGGTCAGTAAACTAACCGAAGCATTTAAAGATTTACCCATTTTAAAAAATCATTTTACCGATCGAATTACAGTCAGTTATGATGCGTCGAAAGGCTTTGTTGTTGCCCAGCAGGATATGGCCAAAATGGTGGACAGTTTAGCGAAGGAACTCGATGAGAGTGGCGATGCTGAGAAACTGCAGAAAACCACCCGGATGTTAAAGGACGAGATCCGCCAAAACCGATTAAGCGGACTTAAGTTCATTCGTAATATGCACGAAAACTACCCCGAAGCAACGGTGGGGATTGAAACTAAGGATGCAATTCGTTCCGTGCTGAACCATGAACGGAATACGATTAAGAAATTGAAGTCGGATGGTATGTTAGAAGCGGATGAGGCGAGCCGCTTGATTATTGCAGTCGAAGAACGAATGAAGGAGGTGATGGAAAGTTCCCTTGACCTTCGTCTTCCCGAACCGGAGGAGGTTTTGAGAGAAGTGAACTGGTTGAAAGGAATGCCTGACACTTTGATCGCGAAAATTGTGAATGCCTCGGAATCCCGTGTTTATAATTCTGGTGATACTATTATGACGCAGGGCGGAGAGGGAGATGGTATGATTGTAATTACACGGGGAAGTGTGAAGGTTTCCATCGGAGATATTGTAGTCGATATTATGGGGCGTGGTGCAGTGATTGGAGAAATGGCGGTTTTAGCCGGAGTTCCCCGAACTGCCAATGTGGTGGCTGATTCTTCCGTAACTGCTTTGTGGTTAACCACTGAGTCTATGCAGTCCATTATGGCCGAGTCTCCAGAGTTATCCGGTAGCCTTTGGAAAACTGCAGCGATGCGTTTTGCGGAGAACCTTATTGGGGCAAAGTCTCCCTACAATGCATGGGATCAAATGCGATTACGCCGCTGGTTAAATGAAGGAGAAGTGAGTGCGCCAGCTGAGGGTGAGTCCGTTAATCTTTACGGTAAGGTTGGAATACTAGTTGCAGGGCAAGCTTCTGCATCTGCTAGTTCGGAAGCGATTACTGCACCTGCACTTCTAGACCTTGCTGATGCCACTTTTTCGGATAACGCAAAAGTATTTATTCGCGAATCTTAGAGGGATTTAGCGGATTGCACCCTGAACTAAGAGGGTAGGATCGACTAAAATGGCGGAGAGGGCGGGATTCGAACCCGCGGTACCTTGCGGTACACAGCATTTCCAATGCTGCACGATCGGCCACTCTGTCACCTCTCCGTAAATCAGTTTTCTTTAATGCCGATATGTTGTTAATTCGTCAATGATCAAAAAAGTGTATTTGTAGTAAATTAGTAATTGAGAGAGCGTTTTTTTTAATCTTTCTTCTTTGGGGTTTGCTTGTTTGAAAAGATTAGTTAGGCTTACTCAAATGCATATGACAGCAAGCGATGTTGCGTACAATGGTAAGGTGGAAGGCGATGTTATCGTTACCCGGGCGGATGCAGTAATAAACTGGATTCGCCAGCACTCCGTTTGGCCTATGCCGATGGGGCTTGCCTGTTGTGCGATTGAGTTGATGGCATCTGCCGCATCCCGATACGATATTTCACGCTTCGGGATGGAGGTAATGAGATTTTCTCCCCGTCAATCTGACTGCATGATTGTGGCGGGTACTGTTACCTACAAAATGGCCGAGGTGGTAAGAAGAATTTATGATCAAATGGGCGATCCCAAATGGGTAGTCGCGATGGGAGCCTGTGCTTCCACTGGTGGGATGTATCGATCCTATGCAGTAATGCAGGGGGTGGATAATATTGTCCCGGTTGATGTTTATGTAAGTGGTTGTCCACCTCGTCCGGAAGCATTACTAGATGCGATGATGAAGTTGCAGGACAAGATTGGAAGAGAATCTTCCGTTCGTAATCTTCGAAAGACCAAGGCGGTTGCCGCCCAATAACCTGATGATAGACGAGGACTTTACAAAAAGTTTGCTTGAAAAGCATTCTTATCTCACTCAACGAGACTCAGTAGATTGGTTAACTGTAGAATGTGCACCCGAAAAGCTTGTTTCCTTCGTTCAATCTTTACGAGATTTAGAAGGTTTTGAAATTTTGATTGATTTAACCGCAATTGATCATGGAGAAGGTGAAGAATTTCGGTATTCCACCGTAATCCATTTATATTCGTTAGTACACCGTGGGTATGTACGAATCCATTCAATTTGTGCCGATAATGATAAACCTGCAATGCCATCAGTTTCGGAAATTTATCCGGCAGCAAATTGGCATGAGCGTGAAACCTTCGACATGTTTGGTATTCATTTTTCAGACCACCCCAATTTGAAACGTATTTTGATGTGGGACGAATATCCCTATTTTCCATTACGTAAAGATTTTCCCTTGGCTGGAATTGACACTCCTCTACCGGCAGATGATGTGGTTGAAGTGACGCAAGCCTCCGTCGAACCGGCACCCATGATGGGAGGACCTTTTGTTTCTTCCAATTCCGGTTCGATGAGTGATTCCGAACCGAGGGCAAAAGATGAGAGTTGGACCGAAAAGAAGGGAAAACCTGTATGAGTACCACTAAAGAAATTTCAATCGGTGATATTGGCTCGCGCGGAGCCGAGGCAAGTACTAAGCTGGATGGCGATAAGATGGCCTTAAATGTTGGTCCTTCTCATCCCACCACTCACGGAGTTCTTCGTTTAATCATGGAACTCGACGGTGATTTAATCGAGAAATGTGAGCCTGTTCTTGGTTATCTTCATCGGGGAGATGAAAAGATCGCCGAGAATATGACTTACAATCAATTTGTTCCTTACACTGACCGGTTAGATTATTTAGCACCTTTGGCAAATAATGTCGCTTATGCTTTAACGGTTGAGAAATTGACTAATATTGAAATTCCTCCCCGTTGTCAGGCGATTCGGGTCTTGGTGTGTGAGATGGCAAGAATTTCAAGCCATCTATTAGGAATGGGAGTATTTGGTATGGATGCGGGTGCTTGGACTCCCTTTATGTACACTTTTACTGAGCGTGAAAAACTGTACACTTTATTTGAGGAATTAACGGGTGCTCGTTTTACTACCAGCTACACCCGAATTGGGGGAGTTGCTCGTGATGTTCCAGATGGTTGGCTGGGGCGCGTGGAAAGTTTTGTGGATCAATTACCCAAGGCAATTGGAGAGGTTGAAAAATTGCTCACCCGCAACCGAATTTTCTTAGATCGAACCGAAGGGATTGGAGAAATTTCCAAGGAAGATGCACTTGCTTATGGTTTAACCGGTCCTAATTTGCGAGCCTGCGGTATTGATTTGGATTTGCGCAAAGATAAGCCTTACTCAGGTTATGAACAATATGACTTCGATGTTCCAATTGGTACGCGTGGAGATTGTTATGATCGCTATTTAGTTCGGATCGAAGAGGTGTTACAGAGCATTCGGATTATCAAACAAGTGATTAAGGATTTTCCAACCGGTGCTTGGTATGCTGAAGATGCCAAGAAAATTTTTGCACCACCCAAAGAGAAAATATTATCGAGTATGGAGGAGTTGATCCAAAACTTCATGATCGTAACCGAGGGACCTCAAATTCCTGCGGGAGAAGTTTATTTTGAAGC
>JABGUO010000226.1 GCA_018646565.1 Opitutia bacterium
ATAATTCGTCAGCAGTCCAATCGGGCTTTCTTAAATGATATCTCATTAATCCCGCATCGAAAAACCTAGATAACATCTCAATTTCCCCAGACTTCTTAGAGGGAGGAGAAATTAAAATGATGCTAGGCAAATCACTCATCCGCCTTGCGTAGCTTGTATGAGAATTAAACGATCGCCATCCGACAAACTTTTACCCCCGATTTCACCTTCGGGCACGACGACATCATTTAAAGCAATCGCCCACCCCGAAAGATCAACCTTATCTATTTGCAAAAGAAAAGAATTTAGCGATAGTCCAAAATCTATTTTCTTGGGCTCATCATTTACAAAAACAGTCACTTTTTATTTTCAGGTAAGTATATCTCGGCACCAGAAGAAAGAAATTCTTTAGACTTCTCCTCCATTCCTTTTATAACTGCGGACTCATCGCTATCATAACCATTTTCCCGTGCATATTCTCGGACATCCTCGCTAATTTTCATCGAACAAAAATGAGGTCCACACATCGAACAAAAATGAGCTGTCTTGGCATTTTCCTGAGGCAGTGTCTGGTCATGAAATTCTAGGGCTTTTTCCGGATCAAGAGATAGATTAAATTGATCCTTCCAACGAAATTCAAACCGTGCCTTAGACAAAGCGTTGTCGCGAAACTGAGCCGCTGGATGACCTTTGGCTAAATCGGCCGCATGGGCTGCTAGTTTATAAGTAATCACACCCTCTCTAACATCTTCTCTATCTGGTAAACCTAAGTGTTCCTTCGGGGTAACATAACAAAGCATTGCACACCCATACCACCCAATCATTGCAGCTCCAATACCACTGGTAATATGGTCATACCCTGGTGCAATATCAGTAGTCAAAGGTCCTAGTGTATAGAAAGGTGCTTCGTGACACCAATCTAATTGTTTTTCCATATTTTCCTGAATCATGTGCATCGGCACATGTCCTGGGCCTTCATTCATGACTTGGACTCCATGATCCCAAGCTCGGGTGGTTAATTCACCCTGGGTTTTCAATTCTGCGAATTGAGCTTCGTCATTTGCATCTGCAATGGAACCTGGGCGAAGACCATCGCCGATCGAAAACGACACATCATAGGCTGCCATGATCTCACAGATCTCGTCCCATTTCTCGTATAAAAAGTTTTCTTTGTGGTGAGACAAGCACCACTTGGCCATAATTGAACCACCGCGACTTACAATTCCAGTCATACGACGACTCGTCATTGGCACATATCGTAAGAGGACACCCGCATGAATTGTGAAATAGTCAACGCCCTGCTCTGCCTGCTCGATTAAAGTATCCCTAAAGATCTCCCAGGTTAAATCTTCTGGCTTTCCTCTTACTTTTTCCAATGCTTGGTAGATAGGAACTGTACCGACCGGAACAGGACAGTTTCTGATAATCCACTCACGGGTTCGGTGGATGTTTTTGCCAGTTGATAAATCCATTAATGTATCTGCACCCCATTTCGTGGCCCATCTCATTTTTTCAACCTCCTCCTCGATAGAAGAGGCCACTGCTGAATTCCCAATGTTAGCATTTATTTTAACAAGAAAATTACGCCCTATCACCATTGGCTCGAGCTCCGGGTGGTTGATATTGGCGGGAATAATTGCACGCCCGCGTGCTACCTCACTCCGAACGAACTCAGGTGTAATTTCAGTCGGTATCGAAGCTCCAAAAGGCTGTCCTTTGTGTTGATGAGTAAGTGAATTCCTTACTGCATCGGGTGAAGTCTCAAGATCCTCAGCCAAAGATTGCAACTTCATGTTCTCCCGAATGGCAATAAATTCCATTTCAGGTGTAATTATTCCATCTCTGGCATATTGAAGTTGGGTTACTGCCTTGTTCGACTTCCCACGCAATACCACTCGTTGAGAAATATCAAAGTCTGGCAATTCCTGAGACCTTTCATCGGACCTATCAGCATGTTTGTCTGATAGGTAACCATTATCAATAGGTTGAGTGGATCGACCCTCGATTTTATGAGTATCATTGCGCTGGTTAATCCAGTCGGAACGTAACAAGGGAAGACCCTTAGTTGAATCCTTATGAAACTCAGGGTCACCCCATGCTCCCGAAGTATCATATACCCGTACTGCTTCATTTTCTTCTGTTCCACCGCCTGGTAAATTACTCGGCGAAAGTGAAATTTCTCTCATCGGCACTCGAACGCCAACGGATTCACCCGGAACATAAATTTTATGAGAATTGGCAAAGGAGCTATGCTCTGCATTTGATTGATTTTCAACTTTTTTTATCATGGCTATAAATTAAAATTGCCAGAAAAATTCGACAGAATTGTCGAGTTTTCCCTACGGCGCACGGAATCGCATCAGGTTCTAAGGGTCGCTTACGGATCGTGTAAGCCTCTCAGTCGTACGCCAAAGTGACTCCCCTAAACAAACTCTAAATTTAGTGCTGTAATGGTTAAAAGCAATCAAAAGAATTCAGAATTAGTAAAAGAACTAATAAATCATTAATTACTTTCACTTTTCCTACCATTATTGTAACGGCAATAGATAAGACCCTACTAAGCAAATAGCTAACCCCAATAATGAGATGGAAGTGAGTAAGAGGGACCAGGTTTTTAAAGTTTCTTTCTCAGTAAAGCCACTTAATCGTTGCACCACCCAAAAACCGCTATCATTCATCCACGAAAGCGTTATTGAACCAAATCCGATTGCCAAAAAGATATACAATGGATGATAAGAAAGAACGCTTCCATCGCCTAATACTGCCGCCATTAAACCAACCCCAGTTATCATTGCCACGGTAGCAGAGCCCTGGGCAATTCTGATAATTGCAGTTACTAACCAGGCAAGTAATACATAGGAAAGATTCAATTCGCTTGAAAGGTTTTCAATTGAATTACCCACTCCACTTAATCGAACCATCCCGCCAAATGCGCCCCCTGCACCCGTAATCAATATAATCATTCCGGCGGTCGAAAGAGGTTCTTCAAGTTCTTTGGACAGCAATGAAGTAAGCCTCCCACCCTTACCTCCATTATCTTGAATTGATTGCTTCAACAAAATATAAACCGAAGAAACAGCAGCCAATGCCATTGCCATGTTAGGCTCACCTAAAAAGGAAAGTACCGAGAAAAAACCGACTCCCAAACCAGAGTCCAAACCACCAAAATCAGTATAATGTATTCTTACCAGATTCAATATTGACAATCCAGAAATAAGAACCACGGGTAAAGCAATCGGTAGAAAGGATAAAAAGACTGAGGGTAAGTCTTCATCGGATTTATTTACAATTATTTCCAAGCTCTTCTTGGATGAACCCGCGACTTCACGCATCGGGAAATTATATTTTGAATCAAACCATTTGGCTAAATACAGAACTAAGCAGGCTGGTAAAATACTCGCGATTATACCAGCAACCATCGCTTCACCAACCTCGATACCCAATCCCTCCGCGATCATAAGTGGTCCTGGTGTAGGAGGAACCATCGAGTGAGTAATTGCCCCGGCACCTGCCATTGCCAATACAAAATATAAATATTTACCTCCTGCACGGACGGCCATTGCACGAGCTATTGGAATTAATAAAAAAAACACGGTATCAAAAAAGACTGGAATGGATAGTAGGAACCCACTAAGTAGGAGAACAAAACCAGCATATTTTTCTCCAAAAACAGAAAGTAAAAAACGAACTACTCGATCAGCGGCCCCGCTTTTCATCATGCAAGTTCCAACAATTGCTGCCAGTGCGATAATTAAACCCACTCCGCCTGCTGTATTGCCAAATCCAAGAAGGGACCATTTGATCGCCAAAGTGTAATCAGTTTCTGAAGAGGTTGGTAAATCTACTCGATTTTGAAAAAGACCTTTATTTTCAATCGAAAGCTCAGGTAAAGGACCCGATAGCATTCCAACGAAAATAGCTGCAACCATTAAAGTTAAAAATGCATGAATTTTAAGTTTTGTAATTCCAAAGACGACCCAACTAATACTTAGTAAAAGTACAAATAAAGGCCAATAAGGAGAAGAGGTAATGGCTACAGTATGAATCATATTTTGAACCTAAAAAAACAGATACCTAACTCCATCTCAAAACTTTATTCAAATCAAGAGGTAAAATCCGAATTATTGAAAATTAAAAGTAATACCTTATATTTATAACAATCGATGCAGGGTTAAATCATTTCGTATTTCCCGCTCGGGTATTTTTTAATGTAACGATTAAGCTCTAGCAGAGTTAAATGTGACATTGTTTCAGTAATTGATAACCCTGTTCTATGTGATAATTCATCGAGTGAAAGTTGCTCTCCCTCTTTCAATTCATTAACTAGTTTCAGCTCACTCTTGCTCAAATTTTGAAAGGATGCGTCTTCAAGAGAAGTTTCTTTTTTATCATTATCAAAATTAAGTAAATACTGTTCTTCATTCATATAGGGGCGTAGGTCTTTAATCACATCGACTGCAGAACGGATAAGTGTTGCTCCCTCTCGAATCAGTTTATGACAACCGGCAGAACTAGGTTGATCAATGCGCCCAGGTATAGCGAAGACAGTTCTTCCCTGATCTGCTGCAAATTGTGCAGTGATTAAACTACCCCCTGATGATGCTGATTCTACCACAATAACACCTTGTGCTACTCCAGAAACTAAACGGTTACGCATTGGGAATGTCCTGCGGTCTGCTTTTCGCCCAAATGGAAATTCTGAAATAACTGCCCCTTGTTCTATAATTCGTTGATATAAATTTATATTTTCAGGCGGGTACACAATGTCCAATCCACTCCCCAAGAAGGCAATCGTTGGGCCACCTGCATCTAGGGCACCTTCATGTGCTGCCGTATCGATTCCACGAGCCATGCCACTCACTATACAAAAACCAGCTTCAGTTAAATAAGACGCTATTTCCCTCGCTTGCTTTTGGCCATACATTGTAGGGTTTCTCGTACCTACGATCGAGACAAAAGGCCGGTTTGTTAGATTACCAGATACATAAAGACCGATCGGGGGGTCATAAATTTCCAATAAAATGGATGGTAAATCAGGCTGTGAAATAAAAGAAGCATTACGATTTTCAATTTTCTTCTTTTCAGAACGAAGCCATTCCAGGTTTTTAGGGTTGATCAAAGAATCAACAATTTTATTTCCAACACCGTTAACCTTAAATAATTC
>JABGUO010000227.1 GCA_018646565.1 Opitutia bacterium
AGCGGTTCCGGCACCTCAAGCAAATCCATTTGATCAAGTGCCTAACTCTAGTCCTTTTAACCCCTTCGATTCACCAAGTTTACCTTCGAGTAATCCTTTTGATGAGATGGGCAATAGTGAGCAAGAACCTAAATCGCCCTTGAGTAATAACCCATTCGATAATGTTCCTGCCCCAGCGGGGAAGCAATCCAATCCCTTTGAAAATGTTCCCTTACCGGGAAGCCCATTTGATGCTTTGCCTAAGAACTAAATTCTTACCGTAAAAATTGGTTTGAATTGAAAGTTGAGTTCTCGTTTTTAATGGTAATTTGGGAACCATTGGAAAGGAGCCAATTTGCTTCGCTGGTCGTGCCTTTCTGCCACGTTCTTTTTAACTTTTTTCTTTTCCGGTCAATTCTTTCGTCGAGAGGAATCATTTCATTAGATTGCTTGCTTGACCACAGAATGTCAATAATGACACCCCTTGAATCAAGCCCCACAATCTCGACTGATGCCCCTTGCCTTTCGAATTGAGATAAAATTTCAGGATCTAAAGTAGTGTCAATGGCAAGCAAGGTTTCATTCGCCAAATTCATTGCATCAAAGACAAAATCTTCGTAAGTTGCGTTGAAGCGAGCATCAAGGAGGAAGCCGTCCATATTTCGGATGGCGATTGCCTGAATATGTGAGGACCAAATGGGAGTAATTTCATTTCCTCTTTCGTCAATTGCACAAACTAAAGCCGGAGCATTATTTGGGTTTCGGTAGGAAGGAATCTCCAATATCTTTTTTGCCGCTTCATCAATTGCTCGTGAAAACCCGTCTGAACTAGCAGGGTGGATTGTTTCCAACCTCTTGTTATCCGGCATATTTACAACCAACCCATGAGTTTGTGGATAGTAGGTATATTGTTCCGCTGAAAGCACGCCATCTTCATTAAAACTACCTTCTTCTCGAAGGAGTTCAGCTAAAGTTAGTATTTTGCCTCTAGGATGGAAATAGGAGCGGTATGGACCGACTGGTTTACCATCTGAGAAAGAAGCATCGAGACGAAGATGATTGGTTACTTCCAATTCACCAGGTTCCATTCCTTTATCGTTTAATTGATCGTGGTAACGATTTACATCACTCGGAGAACTAGGATAATACAGTTTGAAAGTACCATCTAATTCTCCATTACTATACGATTTTTCATAGACTAATTCTCCGGTCTTTCCGTACGCGATAAATAAACCGTTTCGTTTCCCTTTTTTGAATGACCCGCTTACTAATTCTAAGCCATTTTCTTGCCAGAAAGTAAAGTTTCCATCCTTTAAGCCATTTACAAAACCAATTTTGAAGTGATCGTTTCCATCTTTGTAATGGTCGACAATAAAAGCTCGTTTAGTGCTCCCGAACGATTTTTCACTACCTAACTGGTAAAGGATTTGTGTTCCATTCTCATCCCTCCTGTATTCAACATCATCGGGGTGAAGTTCTTTATCTGAGCATGCACCAAGCAAAAAGAAAAATACTAAAAAAGCGGTCCGGTAGAATTTTCTAAATGTATGATTGAATTGAATGCTCATGAAGTAAACATAATATCTACAAGTTAATAACAGTCGCAAGGAAAACTTATTGAGTCCTTGTTCGAACTTGTTGGGCAATTTCAAGGACATCGCTCGCCGGTAAAGTAACAATTTCTGATGGTCTGCCACCCACCATTTTATAAACCACTACTCCCAACCATTTTCCTCTCTGGTCAAAAACTGGAGTACCTGGGCTAGTGTTTTCGATTACAAAGTACTTGCGGGGTTTTTGTATGACTGCATTTACCCAGCCTCTTTGAAGGGTGGATTGTCGGTAAAGAGTCTGTCTTAACTTTCCAATTGAAACTACCTCGTCTAAAATTAATGGATCGACTTTTTGTTTTGCTTGGGATGGGACTTTCGAAAAAATGACCTCTTTGTATTCATCTTTTCTCTCCTTGATCGGAAGGACATAAGCGAGGTCGAGGTCTACATCTTTTAATAGAAGCTTGGCGGGTACCTCGGTCCCGTCCTGCATTAAAAGCATCACTTCCGTGTAGTTTACATTCACAGATGCACCAGGGGTGCGGATTCGCGAAAGAATATTGGCAGTCGGATCGACTTTATTCAGGGAGAGCACGGTAAGACCGTCCTCTGCAATAATGGTTCCGAGTGCTTCCAGTTTTTGCTCTTGGGGAGGAAGGCTTCTTCCCCCCGCACTAATTTCCAATTTAACAGTTACTGAAACCCAGGTAACGCAATTCGCATTTTCCTTGAGCAATTTTCTCCACAGTATTTCCGGTTTTTTTCCCAATGCTTGAAATGAAACCCCAAGGAAAAGAGCGAGTGTGAAAAGTAAGAGTTTTTTCATATAAGTTTTGTCAGGCTCCGTTTATGAGTTATCCCAATCAGGTTCAAGTTCAAGAAACAGGGTATGAATGCCTCTTTTCACAAAGAATATAATTCGTTTCTCTTCGTTTTTGATCCATTGATTCATTTTCTTTTCAAACAAATCAATCTCACTCATACTCTCTCCATTAATATTGAGCACTAAATCACCCTGCCTCAGACCAGCAAGAGATGCCCAACCTGCAGGTTCCACATTTTCGACCACCAATCCGGGTTCCTTTTCCTTGAGCCTTTTGCTTACTCGGTCACCAAATGATAATTCGCGAACCGTAAACTCGAAGGTCTCTTCTTCATAATCCGGTAGTTCATTGGAAGGATCCGGGCGTTTTTC
>JABGUO010000228.1 GCA_018646565.1 Opitutia bacterium
ACGGCGGTATTTCAGGACATTGAATTTGGTAGCCGTTTTCCTGAGTTTTCTCAAACTCATCCCAGAAAAGCAAAAGCGAATGAGATTTGGCGTGGAGTTGCTGAAAATCGGAATAAAATAAGAAATAAAACCCCCACTTGGGAAGAAGATTGGGGGGGATACAAGGAAATACATTGGAAACCGATCGAAGTGGTTGGATTACGGCTGAACTTTTGGTCTGGATATGTTGGTTTGGATGAAGTTGAGATTTTTGGCTTACCCTCCGAGAATTTTAATCTGGCCCGGGCAACCAACGGAACTAAAGTAAGAACTGACTTGGCATTTGCCCAACAGCGTGATCGTTTTCCAGTTTTTAGGGTGATTGACGGTAAGTATGGAACCCAGCGCTGGCAGGCCAGTTACAATAAGCAGAAAAAACAGAATCCTTGGCTGGAGTTTACTTTCGAAAAGCCGGTAAAGGTGGGGCGTTTACGAATGAGTTCAAATCGGGAATATTACTATGAAACTGATTACCTCGAGCAGAAAAATAAATTTAATTTCGACCAATTTCTCGTGAATGTAAAATTGGTCGATGGAACCTGGAAAGAGATTGCATCTATTCAAGAAATTAGGGATTTCAACAAACGTGAAAAATCGGTTGGAAATGCAGTTGGTGAGATTAATCATCTTGCCTACAAGCTTTCTGAAGAAGGTCCCCGCCCCAGTTTTGTGGGTAGTTTTATCGAGCCTAAAATAACCCGTGTTCTACACCGGGGAAGCCCTGAGAATCCAAGGGATATCGTCCCACCGGCTGCACCCAAAATCCTCTCCGGTGAATTGGAAGTTGATAATGAAGACAGCGGACGGGCAAGGCGTGCGGAATTTGCGGAGTGGATGGTGAATGAAAATAATCCACTCACTGCCCGGGTTATGGCAAACCGTATTTGGCAGCATGTATTTGGTGCGGGCTTAGTTGTGACAGGTGGAGATTTTGGTCGTGCGGGAGCTCCTCCGAGTCATCCGGAACTACTTGACTGGATAGCCGCTGAATTTTCCAATCCATCTCGTCCTGAGGCTACATCATGGTCGATGAAGGAATTGATTCGGTTATTTGTTACTTCCGATGCATTTAAAAGATCGAATCAACCCTCCGATGTCGGATTGGAAAAAGATGCGACCGGTTCTTTACTTTGGCGCTTTCCACCAAGAAGGGTGGAGGCCGAGGTGATCCGGGACGGTATCCTTCTGGCTTCTGGTAAGTTAAACCGGGAAATGGGAGGCAGAAGTTATCGTATACATAATGTTAAAAAGACCTATGCCCAGTGGGAAGTGGTCAACAATTTTGGACCGGAAACTTGGCGTAGAATGATTTACCAGGAAAGAATGCGCCGGGTGGACGATCAAATATTTACTGCTTTTGATTTTCCGGACTGTGGCCAAGTGCGGTCTAAAAGACCGGTCTCCACAACTCCCTTACAGGCCCTTAATTTAATGAATAGTGACTTTGTGGTCGATCAGGCAATCCATCTCGCCAAGCGGGCTCAAAATGAGTCAAAAGGAAATCTTAAAACCTCGGTCATTCGTGCGTTCGAGCTAATTTTTTCACGCAAGCCGAGGACAGAGGAATTAAATGCTTCTTTGGAGATTGCGAAGGATCGCGGGCTTGAGATTGTTTGCCGGGCCCTAATGAACTCTAATGAATTTGCCTTTCTACCTTGAGGGTTTTGAAAAATGAATAATCACGAAGAAAAAATTTCCTCGATCGGACGGTCTCTATTAAACCGGCGTGGCTTTATGAAGAACGCCGGATTTTCAACCGGTGCTTTGGGGCTCGCTCAGTTGCTCAGTAAGGACGGTTTATTTGGTTCCGATGACCCCACTAGCTTTACCGGGAAATCACCCATTCGTCCAAATTTGGATCCCGACAATCCATACACCCCGCGTGAAGCTCATTTTGAAACCGAAGCTAAACAGGTCTTAATCATATTTTGTCCAGGGGCAGTCAGCCATGTGGATACCTTCGACTATAAGCCTGACCTTACCAAGTATCATGGACAAAAACCTCCCGGTATGCCGGCGGTTACTTTCGAAGGACCTTCAGGTAATATTGCCAAACCTTTTTGGGACTTTAAACCACGGGGAAAGTCGGGGAAAATGGTTTCTGAGCTTGTACCGCATTTGGGTGCCCTGGCTGATGATTTTTGCTTCGTTCACTCTCTTCATACTCAGACAAGTGCCCATCCACAGGGGGAAAACTTTCTTAATACTGGATTTACAATGGAAGGGTTTCCGTCTTTTGGTTCATGGGCAACTTATGCTCTTGGTTCAGAGAATGAGGAACTTCCGGCTTTTGTGGCCATCAACGACCCACGCGGTCCCGCCCGATCGGGAAAAAATAATTTTGGCAATGGATTTTTACCAGCCGCTTTTCAGGGAACTGATTTTAATGCTAAGAATCC
Organism: Opitutia bacterium; assembly: GCA_018646565.1. Taxonomy (GTDB): domain Bacteria; phylum Verrucomicrobiota; class Verrucomicrobiia; order Opitutales; family Seribacteraceae; genus Seribacter. The sequence goes on from JABGUO010000228.1 coordinate 2,439, forward strand.
CCCCGCTAACCTATCTCGCCCCGCATCCTACACCAGCGCGGATGACCGCTCCACCGTCAGCCTGCTTCAACGATTGAACGGTTTTCACTTAGAGAAATACCCAGGAGATGCTGATCTAGCCGCCCGAATCGCCAGTTATGAATTGGCTGGGAAAATGCAGACCTCCATACCCGATGTGATGGATATTTCAAAAGAACCGGCATCGATTAAAAAGGAGTATGGATTGGAAAGCGGGACCGATCTAAAAAAAGAATATGCCAAGAATTGTATATTAGCCCGTCGCTTGCTTGAAAAAGGAGTGCGCGTGGTTCAGTTGTTTAATGGAAGTGACCCTTCCGGGGGGAATGGAATAACTAACTGGGACTCTCATAGCAACATTGATAAGACCCATGCGATGCAGGCGGAGATTATGGATCAGCCCACCGCAGCCCTTATTAGCGATATGAAGCGCCGGGGACTTTTAAAAAATACTTTGGTAGTCTGGTGCACCGAGTTTGGACGGATGCCTTTCCTTCAGGGGAATGGAACGGGCCGGGATCACAATCCGGATGCATTTACCTGTTTCTTTGCCGGTGCGGGAGTTAAGAAAGGATACAGCTATGGAGAGAGTGATAATTTTGGGTTCAAGAGCGTAAAGGGGAAGTCGAGCGTGTACGACTTTAACGCAACGATTCTTCATTTGATGGGACTGGATCATGAGCGTCTTTCTTATTATCATAACGGACTTGAAAGAAGACTGACCAATGTCCACGGACATGTAATCAAACAGGTGCTTGCTTGATCCTTTATAGTTCGGTTATTTTAACGGCTTGCCTATGAAAAATCTTCCTTTCTTTTCCCGGCCGAGATTAATCCTCTTTGTTTTTTTTTGCTCTTTTGTTACTGCGGGGGTGAGTGCTGTTCCATTTGCAGAAAAACCACCTGAAAATGAATCTGTACAAAAACTTTTTGCAAGGACGCTTCATTTAGAGCCTGAGGTGCAAGGGAAGCCACTGCCCACGAATGACTGGTGGACAACGCTTTTGGCCAATGATGGTTTTCCTGGTCGCCTGTATGCGTATCCTTTTACGGTGAGTGCGAATGCACAGGGCGTACAAATTTGGTATCCATTGGAATGGAATCAAAACGGTACAGAAATGGATGCGGGTGAGCCCTTGTTGATTGAACCTATTGATCCGACTCCTGATTCTGATCCCGTTGAACAAACCCTTTTTGATTTTGAAAAGGATTGGGCATCAATTGGGTGGACATTGGAGGGAACCGCGTTTGGAGATGCACCTATGACCCATGGTCAACATGGAAGCAGGGGAATTGTCGGTAAGCGATATGCCGCCAGTTTTTACGGACACGACGGTGGTCTTGGTAAGGCGACTTCTCCGGAGTTTGTGATCGAAAAAGACTACCTTCATTTCAAAGTGGGGGGAGGAAGTGAAAAAGAAATTCTCGGAGTCCATCTATTAATTGATGGCCAGTCTGTTTATCAGGAGGCCGGTAAGAAAAGCAATGATCTGGAATGGCGAACCTGGGACCTCAGGAAATATCGTGGGAAAAAGGCAAAGGTTCAATTGGTGGATAAATCGAAGGGGGGCTGGGGATTTATCTCAGCGGATCATTTCGTTTTTTCCAAACTCTCCACCATACCGAAGTCCGGACCTTTTTCTCATGCCTCCACCCTGAACTGGGGGGACTGGCATGTTTCAATGAGGCTTCATCTAAGCAAGAGCAAAAAAGCCGATGTCACCTTTGGCCGGGGAATGCCTTATGTCTGGATTGAGCCCAAGGGAATTGATCTGAAGATTCCTGGAAAGTTAGAGGCGAACGGGGTTTTGGTTCAGGATGGTCGTATTTTTGGCATCTTTGCTCCCGGTGGTTCGTTGAAAGCAATGGATGGACATATTCGATTTAGTGGGCCATTGCTTTCTATTGCTGCACTGAATGATGATCCGAATCAGGCAAAACTTTTTGCCCGTCATGCGGGTGCAATACCCCGGGATACTCAATTTGATTGGAAGTATGAAAATGAGAAGGGCAGGGTAAACACCATTTGGAAGGTGAAAACCGAGGGTGGGGGAGACACTTTGCATGGTTGGATTCCCCATCATTACCGGACTACGCAACACGACCTTAGTCTTACCGGTATGGAATATAAAACCAGGCGAGGTAAGATGGTGGTGGCTAAAGGAAGAGAATTTCAAATTGCTTGGCCCTTTACCGGAATTATTCCCCTTTTTCCTTTGCCCAAAGATGATGCTTTTAAGAAAGAGAAATTGGCTGATTTCATCAACCGCTGGGGAGATGAACTACTTAAAAAGCCTGAAGAAAACCGGCAGGGCGGAGATACTTACTGGGGAGGTAAGTCCATGCTCAAAACCTGTCAGGCCTTTAATATGGCTTGGCAACTACAGCTTCCTATTGCCAATGATTTGTATAAGGAAGCGAAGCGGGTGGTGGAGGACTGGTTAACATACAAGCCGGGAGAAAAAGCATTCTACTATGCAAAGTATCCACTCCCCTGGTCTGGGTTGGTTGGGTTTAATTCATCCTACGGATCTGAGCAGTTTACTGATAATCATTTTCACTATGGTTACCTTGCCATGAGTGCGGCTCTGATTGGTATGCATGACCCGGCATGGCTAAAGAAATATGGCCCGAGTGTAACGGAAGTGGTGAAACAATATGCAGAATGGGAAAGAGAATCTCCCCGTTTTCCACGACTACGTACCTTTGAATGCTGGGCTGGTCATAGCTACGCAGGGGGAATGTCGAGTGGACACGATGGGAATAATCAGGAATCATCTTCCGAAGCAGTTGGTTCCTGGGCCGGTATGTTCTTTCTCGGAGCCGCTCTGGGTAATCAGGAAATGATGGCCACCGGGGCGATGGGATATTCCATTGAAACCGAAGCGGTTCATGAATACTGGAACAACGCATACGGTTGGAAAAACTCCGAACAATCGAATTGGTCGCCGAATTATAAACCCACGATCTGCTCAGTAATGCGTGATCGGGATATGGGAGCATGGACCTGGTTTAGCGGTGAACCGATTCATATTTATGGTATCCAATGGCTTCCCGCTTGGACTCATATGAACTATTTTGGAGCTCATGCGGAACACTCTGTTTTTCAGCTCAATCAAATGCTTGAAAAGCAGGGAAAGGATCAGGGTAAAATGACCTGGGAAAAAATTGACGGGGATTGGGGACAGGTCACAGCTGCCTATGCCGCTTTTTGTCAACCCGATGAAATTTGTAAGGTCTTAGATGAAGCCATTGAAAAGAAATGGGGGATTTCCACTCCTAAGCATGCAGGTATTCCTTATTATTTAGCCCATGCCAGCCGGGCATATGGCTTGATTGATAAAGAAGCTTATACCGACCTGCCCACTTCGGTGGTTTTCAAGAAAGCGGACGGCAAGCGAACTGCATTGGTATACAATTTATCGAATACTCCCCGATCAGTAAGGGTTTATGTTCGGGGTAAAGAAGTGCTGAAAGGAAACTTGCCCGCCAAGATGCTAATGGCCGTCCCGATTCATTAATTGGAAAGCTCTCCAAGATTTCCCAAAATTCTTCTTGCGACTGAGTCTCAGTATCAATAAGAAGTATTTATGAATTCTTTTATTACATCAATAATTTTCTGTTTAACGCTATTCACTACTTTAGTGATTGCTAATCCAGGAACTTCTAAAAGTTTTCTGCCCAAAGAAGCTTTGATTAAAAAGATGAAAGAGGGTGGTCTTATTTTATATTTCAGACATGCATCCACGGAAAAAGATTATGCTGATCAGGTAAAAGCGGATGTTAATGACGGTTCCACTCAGCGAGTTCTAAGTGAAAAAGGATGGCATGAAGCGGTGCACATTGGTAATGCAATTCGCTTTTACAATATTCCGGTCGGAAAGGTGATTAGCAGTGAATATTTTCGGGCTTGGCAGACTGCTTGGCTTGCCTTTGGTCAATATGAAAAAAACGAGGACCTTAATTTTTTACCTTTTGCTGAATTTACCAAGGAGCAAATGGAAAAGATGAAAAAACGGGTCGTTCCCTTTCTCTCAACCAAGCCTGAAAAAGGTAAGAATACGGTAATTGTCGCTCACGATGATCCCTTTGAGGCAGCCACAGGAATATATCCTGACCCACAGGGTATTTGTTATGTTTTGGAACCCAAAGGAAAGAGTGCTTTTAAGATTCTTGGTTTTATAAAACCAACTGAATGGTAAAAAATAGATTTTTTTAGATCTACACTCACCTACCACAATTAAAATCACTTATTTGTAAAAAAAGATAAATTACGGTGAGTCCCAAAATTCATTTCTGAGCAATGTGATATTCTTTTCCTTTTTCAAGTGGCGTAAGAAAAAATATTAGACTTTTTTACTCAAAATTAACTTATTATCGGATGAAATCGCTTGCCCTAGAATTGAGTGATTAATGTTCTAGGTGAATGAAGAATTTATTACCCATCTTTTTTTTGATCTCTCTCCTAAAGAGTTTTCTTATTGGCAAGCCACATATCCTTTTCATTGCGATTGATGATTTGAGACCGGAGCTTGGATGTTATGGTTCTCCGATTGCCAAGTCGCCCAACTTGGACAAGTTAGC
>JABGUO010000229.1 GCA_018646565.1 Opitutia bacterium
AGCGTAAGGAGAAAGCGTCATTCCAGCGTCATCTTCATGCAAGGGAAAGTTTTCCGAATTTCCGTACACTGCAGCGCTTGAAGCCATAACCATCCGTTCAACTCCATTCAATAGGCAAAGTTCGAGAACTTGCGCAGTGCCATTCACATTTACATCCATGGTCTCTTGAGGATTGTTCATCGAATGTGGCACAGATACTTGTGCCGCTAAATGAACCACTGCACTGCATCCTGAAATGGCTTCATTAAGTGTTTTAGAATCCCGTATGTCGCCTACAATGAGTTTAACTCCTTCGTCTACGAGCTCAGTTAAAGTTTGGTCTAAACCATTTGGGATTGTGTCGTAAATACGAACTTTCCACCCACTTTCAAGAGATTTCTTTGCTAGGGAACTACCAATAAATCCAGCGCCCCCAGTAATCAGCAGTTCCCCCATGGAGGATATTGGGAGTGCGGCAGTTACATATCCTTCGGTAATACACTGCTTCAGTCGAGGAAATGAGAGCAAATTGATAATCTCCATGTGCATCCAGAACTATGATTCGACGAACCTTGATGCGTCGAGCGTACAATTCGGGTAATTATTCCACTGCTCGACGGCATGCACAGAAACTCGTACACCTTCCTAGCGAACAACAACTAGCGAAAAGTGTTATTATTCGCTCTTATTGGAATCAGCAGCAGTATGAAGAAATAGTTCAGCTACTTCAACAATGGAAAGATTCAGAACTAATGCCTTACCTTCAAAAATCGATAGATCAATTACTAGTGTTGAAAGCTAAAGGTGAAGAAGTGTCGATTTCACTAAGAGGTTTCCAATCGAAGAGACATGCGTTGTTACAGAAAAACCAACCCATTCCGGTTATTGAGAGAGAATGGAATAAAGAAAAAATAATCGAGAATTTCTTCCAAGAAAACCAGCGAATTTGGTTTCGATTTCCCCAAAACTATTGTTATTGGGATATGCCTGAAGACTTCAATATAGAACAAGTTCATCCAAGTTTGCTCGGTTTAGTCGCTGAGTTACTGCTTTCTCCGTGGCATAAAGAGGCCAAACTTCAAATTCAATCTCCCCGAGAAAAAGGGTCTCATCCAGGCCTTTCCTTCTCAGCCGGTACGGATTCAACAGCAGCCTATCTCGTGTTACCAGATGATACGATTCTTGGGTATCATGAACGCTCTTTCGAGTCACAATTGAAGCATGATAATGCTAAAAAATTAATCAATCATTTAATTAATGTTCATGATAGGAAAGTTTTCTCAATTCCTTCGAATCATGAGATTATTCGTACATACCATGACCAAAGTATAGGATTTTCCACAGATCTTGCATGTGCTTCACATTTGATTTTACTCGCAGACCACCTCGATTTAGGGGGCATAGCATTTGGAATGCCTGTAGACAACTCATGGCTTTGGAAAGGGCGAGTTTTTCGCAACTTTGAGAACACACCTTATTTCCAGTATTGGAGAAAGAGATTCTCACACGCAGGTCTTGACCTCATTCTTCCCATTGCTGGGGTTTCTGAAGCTGGAGCTATGAAAATCTGTCAGCAGTCTGAACTATTGCCGTATCTAAATTCATGCATGAGAAAAAATGGTAATGGAGGGTGTGGAGAGTGTTGGAAGTGTTTTCATAAAAATGGACCATTGGGTAGACCTTTCAATTTTAATGCGAAAGAAATTCAAGTGTTTTTGAATCGGAAAATAATTCCTACGGCCATGCATGCGCTCTGGGCCATCGATATAATGGGGTTGAAAAATCAAGCCCCATTATCGATACAAGAACTTCTAGAGAACGATTTTTCATGGTGGGATAAAGTGTACCCCCCCTCCAAAGAAATTATTCCAAGTCAATGGCGTGAGCATGTTTGGGAACGTATTTGCACCTATCTCGAGATGATGGATGCACCGTATCCATTGGAGATGGTAAATCTCTACAACGAGAGATTGCAATAACACCGCCAATACGAGATTTTACCCCTGATTATTGCGAACTGTCAAGAACTAAAGTGGCTACCACATGACATGGAGGATTTTGAAGAAACAGCCGAACTTGAAGAAGTTCGAAGAATTCGTAAAATTTCTTCACTCAAAAGGGAGAACCGTAGGTTAAGACATTCCGTTTCTTTTCAATTAGGCCTCCATATTACCGATGCCGTACGAAAACCATGGAAGTTGCTGTTTTTCCCTCTTACTTTCCCTCTCCTTTGTCTCCAAATTGGTATGACTCGTCTAGGAAAAACGTCCGCTTCAACTGATGGTCTTAAGCTCGATCACGAGGTACAACCTCGAAAAAATGCACTTGTATTGTTTCCTACCAACGGCGTTGGATTCGGTCATTTTACCCGCATGTATTCTGTAGCACGTGAAATGCGTAGACAAGACCCTGAAATGGAAATCATCTTTTTCACAACAATGCCGACGTTGCATATACCGTATGTTGATGACTTTGCCACCTATCATTTGGCGGGTAAATACAAACACAACGATATGGATTCATCGACTTGGAACATGTTGGTC
>JABGUO010000026.1 GCA_018646565.1 Opitutia bacterium
CATTGCAGACATTAGAGGAGGATTTGGGAATTGTAATTGAAGAAGGTCGGCTCGGGAATATACCCGGCATTGGAAAAGCACTGACTGAAAAGATTGAAACACTTTTTACCACTGGTGAACTTGAGTTTCTGGATAAGCTCAAAGCATCGGTTCCGGACGGTCTCCTTGAACTGTTAGAAGTTCCCGGTTTGGGGGGGAAGAAAATAAATGCTCTTCATCAAAAACTTGGAATTGATTCAATCGAATCCCTAGCCCAAGCCTGTAATGATGGACGGGTAGCGGAGTTAAAAGGATTTGGGACTAAAACACAGGACAAGATTTTATCGGGGATTGAAAACCGGGAGGCTTATGCGGCCCGTCATTTATGGTGGGATGCCCGGCGGGTGGCCGATCGAATTCTTCCGGGCTTACAGGGCTTGCCTGAAGTCGATCGGGTGGAAGCTGCAGGAAGCCTGAGAAGGGGGATGGAGACAGTGGGTGATCTTGATTTCTTGGTGGCTTCCTCAAAACCAGAACCGATTATGGAATGGTTTACACAGATGGAGGGAATTGTTGAGGTCACAGCTCATGGAGACACCAAATCGAGTGTTCGTTTTGAGGGGGGAATGCAGGCGGATCTTCGGGTTGTTCCCTCGGAGCAATTCTACTTTGCCTTGCATCATTTTACCGGTTCCAAGGATCACAATGTCAGGATGCGCCAAAAAGCACTTTCTATGGGCCTAAGCCTCAGTGAATGGGGACTTCGGCCAGAAGAGGAGAAGGATTCTTCCCGAAGTAAGGGAACGGTGGAGGCACATTCAGAAGAAGATATCTTTAAGACACTTGGCCTGGCTTACATTCCACCCGCTTTACGAGAGGGGATGGGCGAGGTGGAAGCCGCCGAAAAGAATGAACTTCCGGACTTGCTTGAATTAGAAGATTTAAGAGGTTGTTTTCATAATCACACCACCGCCTCTGATGGACGAAACACATTGGAGGAAATAGCAGCCGAAGCAGATAAGAGGGGGTGGCAATACTTGGGGGTGGCGGATCATTCAAAATCGAGTTTTCAAGCTAATGGTTTGGATGAAGCCCGTTTGGAAAAACAGGTGGAGGCCATTCGGGTATTGAATGAAAGCGGATCGTTCACCAGTCATATTTTTGCCGGTTCCGAAGTGGATATTTTATCCGGAGGAAAGTTGGATTTTTCGGATTCGGTTTTAGAGACACTTGATTATGTGGTGGCGTCTGTTCACAACGGCTTGACTCAGGATGAGGAGACGATGACCGCTCGTATAATCAAGGCCTTGGAGCATCCCAAGGTCACGATGCTCGGGCATGTCAGTGGACGACTCTTACTTAAAAGAGAGGCCGGCAAGATGAATATTCAAAAGATCATTGATGCGGCGATTGCCAACCATAAAATTATTGAACTCAATGCCAACCCTATGCGGTTGGATATGGATTGGAGACATTGGAGGAAGGCGGCAGAAAAGGGCTTGCTCTGTGCCATTAATCCGGATGCCCATGCCTTACCTCATTATGACTTTCAAATAACCGGCGTGAATATTGCCCGTAAAGGCTGGCTAACCAAGAATCATGTATTTAACACTCGGTCATTGCAGGAGGTGACGCAATATTTTGGATGAAACAATAAGTTCAATCTTCCATTGCCCAAGTTTCGATAGTTCCTTAGTAAAGTTTCGTGGCAATAATTAGTTATCGTAATTTAACTGTGTCTTTTGGCGGACCTCTTCTGCTTGATGATGTCGGTATTAGCATTGAAAAGAAAGAGCGCATTTGTCTGCTCGGACGTAACGGGGAGGGGAAATCAACCTTGCTGCGAATTTTATCTGGCCAGGTCATTCCCGATAAGGGTGAAAGTGAGAGGTTACCTAATTTTCGAGTGGCCAAGTTGGATCAGGAAATTCCAGTAGGAGTACAGGGAAGCGTCTTTGATGTAGTAGCGGAGGGCTTGGGGGAGAAGGCGGACATTTTGCGAGCTTACAATCAAGCATCGCTTCAATTGGATGAAAAGCCAGAAGATGAGAAGTTAGCCGATGAAGTGGATCGGTTACAATCTGAGCTCGATCGAACGGACGGCTGGAGCTTAGATCACAAGGTCGCTTCTATTATAGACCGAGTAGGATTAACTCAGGAGCAATCCTTTGCTACTTTATCGGGAGGAAATAAGAGCAGGGCATTACTGGCCCGGGCTTTGGTGGCTGAGCCCCATGTTTTAATTTTGGATGAACCAACGAACCACTTGGACTTTGAAGGAATTCAATGGTTAGAGAAATTTCTTCAAAAAGCAGAGTTTGCAGTTTTATTTGTATCCCATGATCGTTCTTTTATTCGTTTTGTAGCCACACGGATTTTAGAATTGGATCGTGGAAAACTGACCTCGTGGACTTGTGGGTATGACAAATTTCTCGAACGAAAAGCAGATCTTTTATCCGCCGAAGAGAAGCAAAATGCAGTATTTGATAAAAAACTGGCGGAAGAGGAGGTATGGATTCGCAAGGGAATTCAAGCACGGCGAACAAGGAATGAGGGCAGAGTGCGGGCATTGTTTAAGTTGCGGAAAGAAAGATCCGACCGTAGGGAGCAACAGGGGAAGAGTACAATTTCTTCCAACAAAGGACAAACCTCTGGACGAAAAGTAATTTCGATCAAGGATCTTGAATTTGGCTGGGATGAACAAACTCTCATCAAGGATTTTTCTACGACTATATGGCGGGGCGATAAAATTGGAGTGGTTGGATTAAACGGATCGGGTAAGTCGACTTTATTGAAACTCTTATTGAAAAAACTGGAGCCCAAACAGGGAAGTATTGAACATGGTACGAAGTTGGATGTAGCTTATTTTGACCAGCACAAGGAGATTTTGAATGATAGTTTATCCGTGGCGGAAAATGTGGCTCCTAATGGAGACACCGTTACGATTAATGGATATAGTAAGCACATACTTTCGTATTTAAAAGATTTTCTCTTTTTACCCGAGACTGCTCGGGGCCCGGTTAAAATGCTTTCCGGGGGTGAACGAGCCCGCGTGCTCTTAGCTAAGTTCTTTCTTCAACCCGCCAATTTATTGGTTTTGGATGAACCCACAAATGACTTAGATATCGAAACCATTGAATTGTTGGAAGAACGTTTGTTACAGTTTGATGGTACTCTTCTTTTGGTCAGTCACGACCGCGATTTTCTTAACAACGTGGTCAACGCTACTTTTGCAATGGATGGAAAAGGAGGAGTCACGGAATACGCGGGTGGATGTGATCGTTGGCTGGAGGAACAGGAAGAGGCCAAGAATTCGAGTAATCGAGCTAAGCCCAGGGTGATTGAAAATAATGAAAAACCCCGAAAACTTTTAAATAAGGAAAAAGAAGCCCTAGTCGAACTGCCGAAGAAGATTGAGAAAATGGAAGCGGAACGAGATCAAATCACCGCGATGATGCAGAGTCCGGATTATTATCGAAATCCCAAAAGTAATCCCTCGGTAGATCAGTCAACTCTAGACAAGCTTGAAACAAATATTGCCAATGCTTATGTAAGTTGGGAAGCCTTGGAAGCTCTGATTTAATTAATCCCCACCCATTGTTTTAGGATTGTGAGGTTTTTTAGAGAGGTAAACAGCCCCCATTGTGCACTTAACTTTATCAAGAAACGAAGGGCTTTTTTTCAGAAAAGCGCCACATTACGCATTCTTCGTGATTAAGAAATAAATCGAGTAATTAGATCTTGATTGGTTTCGAATTTCACATGCAAAAGAGGCTTCCGATTGGAAGCCTCTGACTGCCTTTTAATATTAAGTGTGTATTTAAACTAAATACCGACTTACAAATTATTTTTATCGCTGTTTGAGGAAGTATTTGCTTCCGGGATTAAATCCCAAGCTACCCATTGTTCAGTTGCGTATGAAAAGAAGTATCGGGGTTTACTTGATCCGAGCTCGTAGTAGTGCCAGTTTTTTGATTTTTCACTATATATGAGAGGGTAGTGGTCTGCATTAGTGAAAAGCCATCCTTGCTCAGGATCATAGATCCATCCATTAGTGAAAGGAGTTTGGGCGATGCGGATCGCTTCGGATAGTTGCTCACTAACTACGCTTACCTGATATTCAAGATTAGATTTATCCTCACGGGTGTTTTTAAGATCACTCCGAAGATTCTCATTTTCTCCAGTAAGGGAAGCGACTGATTCTTCGAGTATATTTACTTGATTTCCGAGTAGGGTATTACTTTGATTTAAATCTTCAATTATCTGAATATGAGCTTGTTTTTGCTCTTCTAAACCATTGATACTTATCTCCTGTGCTTTCACTTTTTCAGACAATTCCGAGATGGTGTCTTTATAGTCTGGAGCAGGCGGTGCACCTGGACCTTCTTGAGGTGCACTTCTTTTAGGTGCTGGACGACTGAGGGGATTATTGGGATCTGTCTTTGCCGCGACTTCTTCTCCGTCATTAACTCCATCGCCATCTGAATCCTTATTTTGAGGGTCCGTGTAATATCCATACTCAAGGAGAAAGTATTCGTATATTTCTTTATTTCTTAAAACCTCTGGGTAATCGTGCCAAACGCCAGAAACATACATTTTTGAGAAATCCTCCGTTCCTTGATACTTTGTTGATTCTGGTTGGCCATTGTCCCAGTTAGAGAATTTCCATAATTCCCCTGTGACCCATTCCCAAATTCCTTCTGTCTTTTCGTCGCTTCCACCAATCCAAACGCGGGTTGGAAGTTTTCCTCCAAAGGCTTCAACAATTGAATTATTTTCTGCCGAAGAGACAACAGTCGCTAAATGACCTCCTAATTCTTCAGCATGTTCCATGGC
>JABGUO010000230.1 GCA_018646565.1 Opitutia bacterium
TCTCCAACAAACAGTTCGGAGAGGGTTAATACCGCTTCAATTCGGGGCATTCGACCCCAGATACTAAATGACAATCGGTTATTCCGATAGTATCCGATAGTCTATGGATAGTTCCGGTGGTTTCCCGAAAATACACTGTAATGAGCTGTTGGTAACCTTTGCACGGTAAGACTTGTAGTGAAGATGTAACACTCATCGATAAACTACATAAATCTGAAATTACTTGATATGAAAATTGCTGGTTTATTCTTTTCTTCCGTTTCTATCAAGATAGCTCCACCCTTCCCCGTCATCTCAAAAGATTTTCCAAATAACACAAACTACTATTTGACTTTATAATATACTCAATTAGCTTAAGTTATGGATTCGATTAAGTCGTGGATTGCACAAGGTAAACTTTCCGCATTGATTGAGAAGACAAATCAAACAGGACAACCTGTACTAATTTTTACAGACCAAGGAAGTTCAATTCTTGTGGGCGAGGCAGAATGGAGGGAAATGCAGGAAAAAATAAGGAAGCACGACTACCTCAAGTCAGTCGATAAAAATCCAATCCAATTTGAGGCCAAGGATCCTCATCAAATGGAATGGCAACAGACAAGAGACGATGGATATTTTTCAGATGCGTAGGTGGTAATGGGAATGGGAAACTTACACCACTAACTCCCCAAGTTAAATACAAATAAAATGGTGCATCTTCTTCTTAAAAAAACTAGGGGCTTATTTTTCGTTCGATTTCGCGAAGGAAGTTGATTGCCTGGGGATTTGTAGGCGTTAATTCAACCATTCGGCGGGCATAGGGTAACGCTTCTTTCCATCTTTGCTTTTGTGCAAGCAATTGTAACAGGTTTTGCACAAATTGAGGATTATTGGGCTCCAGTTCGATGGCCCGTAGAAAAGCGGTAACTGCAGGGTCAACTTTTTCCTGCTGCCAATAGGCAATAGCAAGGTTGTGAAAGATCCGGGGATTATCGAGTGCATAACCGGCGGCTTTTTCAAGTGTGCGGGTGGCTTCGGGCAGTCGCGAACGATCCTCGGCTAAAAGTAGACCGAGTGAATAATAAACCTGCCCCCATGTAGGCTGATAGCGGATGGCTTCACGAAGAAGTTTTTCGGCTTCCCGATTTCGTCCACGCCTACTGAGCAAGGTAGCTAAGTTCATTCGGGCGGGCACATAGGTACTTTCACGATTAATTGCAGAACGGTAATGTTCCTCCGCCAGAATCGGGTCATTTTGATTCTCGGCTAAAATACCAAGTGATAAGTGAGATTCTGGCCGGTCAAGATTGTACTCAAATCGTTTCTTTAATTCCTGAAAGACCACGCGAAAAAGTTTGAAATCGCTCTCTTCAAATAGAGTTTGTGGAGAGCGCGAAAGAATGCGGGCCGCTTCGGTTCGCACCGAGACAATAGGGTCATGAAGCATGCGCACAAGCGAGGCATGGCTTTGTTCAGGTGGTAAGTCTTCCAGTTTGGACACAGCGGCAACACGGAGGACTGATTGGTTGGAGTCCAGGTTACGACGGGCTTCGTCAAAGGAGGCATCACTCAGAAAACGGCGCAGGGCGAGCATTGCACCCGCACGGCTAAAAGCGGGAGACTCGGGATCCTGACAGGCTGCCAAAAGGAGTTTTTCGGCTTCCGGCTTGCCTGTTCTTAATGCATGAAAAGCTTCGGGGTGACGAACTTCTTTTGGTCGGTCCGTTCCCTTAAACCGTTCGACTGCATCCGCAGCCCATTGGGCATCTTGGTCGGTGTGACATCGGTTACAGGCATTGGGCGAGCCATGCTTGACGGAAAGATCCGGCCGTGGGATGCGGATACTGTGATCGCGGCGAGCATCAATTCCCATATAAGTCTTTTCCGGCATATGACATTCCACACACTGGGCTCCCTGTGTACCAGATTGGTGAAAATGGTGGGCAGATGTGTCAAAACCGGTAGGATTTTTTTCATTCGGCACATGACAGCGCGTGCACAATTGATTCGTGTAAGTATGGAGTTTTACGGTGTGCGGATCATGGCAATCCACACATTTGACCCCCTGGTGAAACATTTTACTCTGAATATAGGATCCGTAGACATAAACTTCATCATCAATTTGTCCGTCCACATGATAGGTAGGGACGCTCATATCGGGAGACCAGGGTTGTGTCACTTCAGGTAGGAAGTGATCAAGAAACTTACTGCCCGCATGGTGCCCCGGGTGTACAAAGCCACGCCGGGCATGACACTTGGCACAGGATTCAATTTGGGCGACATTTGAACTGTTAATGTCTGCGAAGCCAAAATGTTCAAGTCCACCCCACCCTTTTCCTTCTTTGGCAAATTCAACATGATCTCGACCCGGCCCATGGCAGGATTCACAGGCCACATTCATTTCGGAATAAGCGGTAGAGAAGGTTTGTTTAGCATGGTCAAATTCCTTGCGCAGATTGGTGGAATGACAATCCGCGCACATATGATCCCAGTTTTGCATGGAACGGGTCCAAAAGAGTGGATCATCGTGAGCAATTTTTTCATCTGGATACAAATGATACCATTCTTTTTTTTCAACATCCCAACAGGTTGGTAAAACCTGCATTCGACCGTCCGGAAACTTGACTAAAAATTGCTGAAGCGGCTCCCAACCAAAGGTGTAGGCAATCTCAAAAGATTCCATATCCCCGTCCTGATTGTTGGTTTCCACCATGTACTTTTCATCCTCCATGAAAAACTTGGTGGTGACGCCGAAATTTACGAATTCTGTATTGTTAAAATCCGCACGGACTGTTTCGGGCCCCGGTAATTCCATCGCATGGTAATGGTGTGATTCCTCCCACTTGGCATGGGCCTCGGCATGACATTCAGCGCAGGACTCAGATCCCACATACTCATCCAGTCGATAATCTCCCAATTTATTTCCGTCGGTTTGTTTCGAATTATTCGATTCTTCAGAACCACAGGAATAAAAAAACAAGCTTAGTAGGCAGTAAATTAAAAAACTGCTAAGAAACATGCTTTTAGGAGATGATTTCGACATAATATTTAGTATTTACTATGCACAGGATTTAGAATCTGGCAATTCCAAGCGGGGAAACATTTATTGACCCGAACTTACATCTTAACTAAGAGAATTGAATGGGCTTGTATCTTACTAGTAATCAACAACAAATAGGACCTTACGAAATTGCACAAGTCAACCAGATGCTTGTGGCTCAACAAATTGGAGTAGAAACACTAGCCTGGCAAGAAGGCATGCCTAATTGGGAACCCATTTCATCTCCTACATTTGCGGCCATTGGAATCCAAATACCACAGCAGCAAAAGACAACTAGCCCGGCACAGAATCCGGGAGCACAAACCAAAAGTCCCCAATCCGGTCATCCAACCAGTAACATTCGAAGCGGAGGAGGTAGTTTTACAATAGGTTCTGCAATTGGTGAAGCCTTCTCTTTTTTCAAAGCAAATCCAATTGGCTCCATCTCTTGGTTGGTCTTATCCAGTGTTCTAAGCTCTACTGGAATCGGAGCCCTTCTTGCTCCTCTGCTAGCAGTGAATTTCTTTACCTGTGCAAAGAGATTTCAGCAAAATGGAACCAAAATGACCATAAGTGATCTTTTTGACTTTTCAAATGCGATTGAAAAAATGTTTGGACCTCTCGTACTAGGAATCATCATCGCAGTCGGTTTTGCATTTTTTATTATCCCCGGAATTATATTATCGATGTGGTGGACTTTCTCTCCCTGTGTACTGGCTGACCGGCCAGATTTATCTTTTATCGAAGCCATCCAAGAATCCAGATCGGTTGCCAAGGGAAATTGGATAAAACTCATTATCCTCTTTATTGCAATTGGCTTTCTCCAAATTCTGGGAGTGATTTGCCTTGGCGTTGGATTGCTTGTTACGATCCCCGTTGGCCATATTGCACTTTACTTCGCCTACGACCAATGTAAAAATTCTCGGTAAAATAAACGAAATCAATAATGTTTTTTGTCCAAAACCACAGACTCATGGCAGAAATTAATTAAATGCTACTACTCTTTACAGCTTACATTCAGTTTTACGAAGTATCATTTTTTGCACCCCTCCACTTTATTTTCGGCGAATCTCTTCATTAATGGCTTATCAGTTGCAGATTCCAGTCCAACTCAATCAAGAATTAATGCTCGTTTTAGCTTGCAGAAAATTTTCTCAGACATCAAATTATAGAATATTATGAAATTGGTTCTTTTTATACCCTTTATATTTGTTTTTTCAACCGTTCATTCGCTTTTTGCAATGAACCGTGATTTCCACTCCAATAACGGTCAAAAGATCAACGGGACTGTTATTAAATATTTTGAGGATGGGGATGTTCTCCTTAAGAGATCCAAAGACATGCAACTCTTTCGAATAAGCTTAGATATTTTCACAGAAAACGATCAAGCTTTTGTCAAAAATAACTTCCCTCCCAACCATGATGCCTTGCCCTCTTTTAATCGTCCTCTTGCAGAACGAGACTTAGCAATCAACGCACAATTCATTGATAAAATTATCGAGTCGAAATTACGCTCTTACAACCAACGTCCCGGGAAAGAAATATCCAACGAAACTTTTCTACGCCGAGCCTATCTTAAAATTATCGGACGAATTCCCACACTTGAAGAGGCTCAGGAGTTTCTGGCAAAAAGAGATCGTAAAGCAAGGGGGCAACTGATCGACAAGTTACTCACATCGGAAGGGTACAATAAAAATTGGTATGTTTATTGGGCTGATATTTTGCGTGCAAAAACAAGAGTAGGAAATCAGGGTTCTGACGGTTATCCGTTCGTACGGTATCTTAAGGATTCAATTGCTGCCAACAAACCCTACAATGTTTGGGTTGAAGAAATGCTCTCCTCTAAGGGTCCCATGTGGGAAAGAGGGAATGGTTCTGTTGGATACTTTTACCGAGACCAAGGAATGGGATTAGATAACATGGCCAATACCGTCCGCGTCTTCCTAGGAACGAGTCTGGAATGTGCGCAATGCCACGATCATCCTTTTGATCGTTGGACTCAAAAACAATTCTATGAAATGGCCGCATTTACTCATGGGACTGGCAGTGTGAATCGCAGAAGTGATCAACTGAGTGATCTTAATAAATTGGTTCGTGCCGAAATGAAAGAAAATGAGGAGGAAAGAAATCAAATAAACAGAGCTTTTGATTATGTGAAGGATATACTAAGCCCTGGGTTGGATGATTTAGGCAAAGGAGAAATCAAACTGCCCAATGATTATCAGTACGATAATGCAAAACCCGGCGAAAAACTAGAAGCGAAAACCATTTTTGGATTGGTTGTGGAATTGGATGAAAATCTTGAAGAAAAAGGATCACGTGCTTCGTATGCCAGTTGGCTTGCATCTCCTGATAATCCTCGATTTTCAACTGTTATTGCAAACAGGTTGTGGAAAACAGCTTTCGGGATCGGACTTATTGAGCCTGTCGACAACATGTACGATGATACTCTGCCCACCCATCCTAAATTAATGCTCCATCTCGAAAAACTGATGGTCGCACTCGACTATGACATGAAAGAATTCCTTCGAATTATTTATAATACCAAATCATTCCAAAGAGAGGCACCGGCAAGGGAAATTACTTCCAAAGATTCCAAGGATGAAACGATGCCACCCGAAGTGAAGTGGGTAATCGCGGGGCCCAACCCGGACTTTCCAAAACGGGGAGCAGCACCCTACTTTTATCAAGGCCCTATTCTAACAAGGATGTCAGGAGAACAGTTATGGGACTCGTTGGTCACCTTGAATTTCCCGGACTTGGATACAAGAATTAACTCAAGAACACCAGAAGACGGTTTTGATCGATTTGTTCGATTCTCTCAAATGAGTGCTGAGGATATTTTCGAAGAGGTAATGGAAAGATACAACTCCAAGAAAGCCAACCGAAATATGGATATGGCGGCAAAACCATCCGCACCCATAAACAAGAAGTGTCCGATCAAGACAACCCGGGATGCAAATCCAAGTATTACCGCCAAGAATGAAAAGGGTGAGACAGTGGCATTCTGCTGTAATGGCTGTAAAAATAAGTTTTTAGCCGCACTTCCCCCAACTGTAAAACAAACACAGATGGCTGCCATGAAACCTACTCAGTTGAATGAGATGTGCCCTATCAAGCCAGACCGTAGAGCAGACCCCTCGATTACCGCAAAAAATGCAAAAGGTGAAACCGTGGCATTTTGCTGCAATGGCTGTAAGAATAAATTTGCTGCTGCCCCCCCCGCCATGGATTCCAACATGGCGAAAAGTATGATGAATGGTATGGACAAGACTTCCTCCGCATCCATGGATAGCAGTTCATACAAACGATCCGGCACACCCACTAGAGACGCAAATTCCCTACGGGCATCCGAAGTAGGCGACCCAGCACCTCGTGGGCACATTATTATTCAATTTGGTGGTTCACGAAGAGACCAAATCCAAGTTTCTCATAAGGAAGCAGCTGTCAATCAGGTACTGGCAATGATCAACGGTTATGTTGAGAAATACTTGGTGAGCAATAAAAAATCGCACACTCTACTCAAAATCTCAGAAGGTCCAACGATGGAAGAAAAAGTAAATCTTGCATTTCTTGCCATCTTACAGAGGAAACCGAATACAACTGAGTTACGTGACTTTAAAGACATGATTAACAAATTGGATGCAGAGGACTTTCACAAAGACGTGGTGTGGGCACTCTTGAACAGCCATGAATTCATGTTTGTTCAATAACAATAAATTATTATATAGGAAGATAGCATTATGAAGACTGATATGTATAAACTGGATGAATTGAATCGTAGGGAATTTGTAGCAAGTGCTGCGAAAGCTTGTCTCGGGGTTGGACTCATGCCAATGGCAGGTTCCTACATCCACAACAGTGTAAGTGCACTTACCCCTGGTTCTAGACCTGCGAAAGCACGGTATGTAATTTATTTAAATATGACTGGTGCGATGTCTCACCTTGATACTTTTGGAACTAATCCAGATGCACCGGATATTCAGGGACCAACCAAGTCCATAGCCACTTCGGCAGACGGAGTATTTCTTTCCGAGAATTTACCCCTCACTGCTAAACACATGCACAATGCTGCAATCATCAAGACAATGTCCACCAGTCAGGGTGCACATGAACAAGCCAGTTACTTGATGCACACCAGTTACCTTAAACGTGGTACTATTGCCCACCCCACTTTTGGAAGCTGGGTATCGAAACTTTCAGGAAGCATCAACACAACCATTCCAATGAATGTACAAATTGGCTCGAATCCAGCCGGTGCCGGTTTCCTCGAATCCAAACATGGTCCCTTACCCATCGGAAATCCATCTGCCGGTTTGGCAAACAGCAAGTCTGCTGATTACTTGGACGAGTCTCGATTTGGTGGCAGATTAGCATTGGCTCAGAAGATGAATGCTTCCTACCTCAACCAATACGACCAAAAACAGGTCCGTGCCTATTCTGACCTGTACAAAGACGCGGTCAAACTGATGCGTAGTGAAGACTTAAAGGCATTTGATATCACACAGGAACCTGAGCAAATGCACGAGCTTTATGGTAAATCAAATTTTGGTCAGGGTTGTCTTCTTGCCCGCCGCTTAATTGAAAACCAGGTCCGTTATGTAGAAGTAAGTCGTGGTGGTTGGGATACTCATGATAACAATTTTGAAGCAGTGGCTAATAACTGCCTGGATATTGACAAAGCTTTAAGTGCCCTATTGCTCGACCTCGAAATGCGTGGTCTGTTAAAGGAAACAATGGTGGTTCTGACTTCGGAGTTCGGACGTACACCTAAAATTAATCCACGTGATGGACGGGACCACTGGCCCTATGGTTTCACCGCTTTTCTCGCTGGTGGCGGAATTAAAGGTGGCACCGTTTACGGTAAAATGGACAAAGTGGGCCGCAACCCCGAAGAGGGTAAATTTGTTGATCCAGCATCCTTAAACGCCACCATTGCACACGCGCTTGGTCTACCATTGAATGATGTTCAATACTCCCCATCAGGAAGGCCTTTCACGGTTGCCCATGATGGAAATCCATTGTTCGAAGTATTGGCGTAATTCGCCCTATTCAATAATGGCGGGACACTGGTTTGTAATTTTTTCTTTTATACTCGGTTTTTCTCACTTTTCGTGGGGAGAAGAACCCTTTCGTACCTTTACCGCTTCTTCAGGCCAAGCTTTCGGGGGGCGTGTACTCAGTTACGAAGGACAAACTTTCTACATTGAAGGTAAGGATAAAAAGCTTTACCCCGTTCCCTTCAAGCAGTTATCTCAAGATGATCAAAAATATCTGATTCAAATAGCAAGGGCAGGAAAAATCCCGGAAGGTGACCCTAGAAAATTAGACGCTGTTGAAAAACCGGATGAAAAGCCTTCCGTTGTCTCAAATACGGAAGAAACTACGAATCCAAGACCAATCGCTAAA
>JABGUO010000231.1 GCA_018646565.1 Opitutia bacterium
AAAGATTCAAAATATTCAGCGAGGGCTCCTCGAATCCCAATCCTTACCTGTTCGAGAGTGGCCACGAAAATAAGAATCATGGATAAGCTTAAGAGTGTAATGGTCAGTCGAAGAGATGCAAAAGGGATGAGGAAGCTGAAGTTTTTCCTTCGTTGGCTGAGTGAATTTTTTCGTTTTGTTTCTTTCATTTCTATTCAGTCTCCGCTTGTAGTGAGATAGAATTAAGAAAAGACATAAAGTTACTCTTTTCTTTTTCAGCAAGTGTGCGGTTTCCAATTAATTTGAAAAACCACGACTCTTTTTCAAAGAAGAGAATACCAGCAAGAACTGCTTTTTCTTCTCCGTAGGCTTCGACTAAATGAGCGGAGTTTCCCGCCAGTGTAATGGTGCTACAGTACTGGTCGAGGGAAGCTTCTTGGATTGGAGCGAGATCAATCTGTCCAATCCATCTGTTCACATTCGCAAGTAACCCCCCCACATCACCGGGGAAAGAAGTCACTGAAATATCGAGCTTCGTTTCATTGGGTCCCGTTACTTTGAAACTTCCGATTCTCATCGAAGAAGCCTTACCTTCACTCCAAGTGGACGGTTTTGACCAGGACCAAGGATTTTTGGGTGGATTCGTTGAGCTGGTCTTTCCCGTTTTGGGTAACGGGGCAGGCGATCTGGCAAGGATTGGTTTATTTATCTCAGAGCGAAGGGAGCAGGATTTAAGGAATTGGATGAAATTTTCCGATTCTTCCCGTACCAATTTTTGATCTGCGATAAAGGGAAAGAGCCATGTGTCTTTTTCCTGCCTTAGCAATGCGAGTAGTGCAGTTCTAGGTGTTGAGGAGGCGGTTTCTGCTTTACTGTTTAAATACAGCCATTCAAAAGTTCGATCCCCTATTTTTTTTTCCTGTAAGAAAGGGGCTAAACTTTCCTTATTGAAAGGGGGGTATCCCATTTCGCGACCAAACATATTTGCTACGTCAACAGTGGATACATTTTCCCGAAATGGCATAACTCCAATCCTTCCTTGCGGCCCGCTTTTCGTTTTTACATGAAAAGAACCTGCCATGGGTCCTGATAAATCAGGGTTTTCTCCCCAGTTTGGAGGGAGTTCCCAGGATACAATAGGTCCGTTATATTCAGATGGAATGAAAAAGGATTCGATCTTTGGTTCCTCGGAACAAGATAGAACAAATACGAGTACAGGAAAAGGGCACAGGGACCGAAAAAGGGTCAAATTAAATTTTTGGATCAAGGTCGAAAGCATAGTAGTTTTAATTTTCCTTTTGAGCAAAGGAGGGGGATCGAATTAACAATTCTATGAAAATAAACTTTCGAGGCAAGCGTGGGGAGCTAAAAATCATGCATTACATTTAAAGAGGGTGACGTCCCCATCTGCAAAAATGTATTCTTTTCCTTCCAGCCTAAGTTTACCCGCATCTCTTGCCGCCTGCATTGAACCTGCTTCGAGCAGTTCATTGTAGGAAACCACCTCCGCTTTGATAAAAGATTTTTCAAAATCGGTGTGAATTACTCCAGCACATTGAGGGGCAGTCATTCCTTTTTTAAATGTCCATGCTCTGGCTTCCTTCTCTCCAGCGGTTAAGAATGACGCGAGTCCAAGCAAATTGTAGGAGGATTGGATTAATGTGGATACTCCGGAGTCCGAAACTCCAATTGCTTCGAGGTATTCTGCTACATCCTCCTCTCCCAGTTCGGATAGTTCTTCCTCCATTTTAGCTGAAATCACACAGGAATCAGCATCCTGTTGTTCGGCCGCCCAATTTCTAAGGTTGGTCACATGTAGATTCGTCGAAAAGTCTGCTAATTCATCTTCTTTCACATTACAGGCATAGAGCATGGGTTTTGAACTCAGTAGGCAAAAACTAGGAAGTCTTTTAATTTCATCTTCATCCATTTCTAGAAGGTTGGCAGGTTTTCCCTCGTCTAAATGCGGAATCAACTTCTCTAGTAGAGCGACATTTGCCTCCGCATCTTTGTCGTTTCCTCGTGCTTTCTTAGCATTCTTTTGTAATTGGCTTGAGACGGAATCTGCATCCGCTAACACTAACTCCGTCAGAATGACCTCGGCATCATTCACTGGGTCGACTCGGCCCATATTATGAATAATATCTTCATCTTCGAAGCAACGGACCACATGAACAATTGCATCGACCTCACGAACATTAGCGAGAAATTTATTGCCTAGGCCTTCGCCTTTGCTTGCTCCTGCAACAAGACCGGCGATGTCAACCATTTCGATTGCGGCAGGTATAATGGTTTGTGTCCCTGCGATTTTCGCCAGGCGCGTAAGTCGATCATCGGGTACCTGAACTACGCCCACATTTGGATCGATGGTGCAAAAAGGATAATTTGCCGCCTCTGCTTTTCGGCTTTTAGTAAGGGCATTAAAAAGAGTACTCTTGCCTACATTAGGTAAGCCAACAATTCCGGATTGTAACATAATAATAAAAAACAACATACTATGTATTGTGATGGAAGATTGGTCAAGAAAGCTCGGTTGATTATTGTGTGCTTTCTCATTGACGGAATGGCGTACTTCTTTAGTTATAGAGCTATTATATGGCGATAGTAGCTCAGTTGGTTAGAGCATCGGCTTGTGGTGCCGAGGGTCGCCGGTTCGAATCCGGTCTGTCGCCCCATCCCTTTCTTCTTGAGGTTATCAACTACATTTTACCTTTTTATTGTACCGCTTTTTG
>JABGUO010000232.1 GCA_018646565.1 Opitutia bacterium
AGGAGGCTCCCAAGTACGACCCAAAAGATGTGATTATCCCTCCGTACATGGTGGATACCGAGGTTACTCGCGAGGACCTGACGGGATACTATCATGAAGTCAGCCGCTTTGATTATTACATCGGATTGGTGACTGCTGAGCTTGAGAAACAGGGTGTTCTTGAAAATACTATGATCGTAGTTGCTGCAGATAATGGTCGCCCTTTTCCCCGTTGCAAATCTCGTATGTACGACAGCGGAATCAAGACGCCATGGGTCGTCCATTTTCCTGAGGTCATTAAAAGTCCTGCCGTTACCCAGAGTTTGATCAGTGTAATTGACCTGAGTTCCACCTGCTTAGAGCTTGCTGGCATAAAGTCTCTCGAGTCTATTCAAGGACGAAGTTTTCTTCCTATTTTAAAAAAGCCGGAAATAGCCATAAGGGAAGTGGTTTTTGCTGAACATAATTGGCATGTTTACAGGAACCATGAGCGCATGGTTCGCTTTGGAGATTACCTCTACATTAAGAATAATTTCCCCAATCAGCCAAACCTCTGTTACGAGTCCGATGATCACTACCCGGCCGGTGAGGAACTGTGGAAAGCACATGCCGCGGGCAAGACTCAGCTGGACCAGCGACAAGTGTTCGCGAATCCTTGCCCTCCCGAAGAACTCTTTCAGGTTACAGAGGACCCTCACCAGTTAAGGAATCTAATCGAAGATAAAAAGCATACCAAGGCCTTGAAGCAGGCCCGTGCACTCCTTGCAAAGTGGACTAAACAAACCGGAGATTCTATCCCCGAAAACCCGACCCCCAATCGTCATGATCCTCCAAGGATTAAAAATGGGAAAATACTTCCCCCCGGAAAAGCAAAAACTAGAAACCCACATGCCGAAATGCCGGGTGCATCCAGCAACGCATCCAAAATAAATCATTCCGGACCCATTAAAATATAGCCGATTTTATTTTGCGGCTTCCAGTCATTCGTGAACCAGTTGCAGGCTAATTTAATTCTTCTTTTAACCGCTTTGATTTGGGGTTTTGGCTTTGTAGCCCAGCGGATGGGGATGGATCATTTGGGACCCTATTCTTTTAATGTTTGCCGTTTTTTGGTGGGAGCTCTTTCTCTTCTGCCGCTATTATTTTTCTTGAGGAAAAAGGAGAGTGGTTCCACAGAACTCAATCCATCCTTTTGGAAGTTTTCGATATTTGCCGGTTTTGCACTCTTTGGGGGAGCGACCCTCCAGCAGGTGGGTATTCAATATACCACTGTTGGCAAGGCTGGTTTCATTACTGGGCTCTATGTAGTGATCGTCCCCATTCTTGGCTTGTGTCTCCGTCAGAAAATCGGAAGGTGGACTGTCATTGGATGCATCTTGGCCGTACTGGGTCTTTATTTCCTCAGTATCAAGCAGGACTTTTCCATGGGATGGGGGGAGACTCTGGTTCTGATCGGAGCGTTCTTCTGGGCAGTTCATGTGCAGGTTATTGGTGCTGCCAATAAACGAAACCTCAACCCGATCAAATTAGCATTGGTTCAGTATCTGGTCTGTGCCGCTCTTAATTTGTTACTCAGCTTGCTGTTTGAAACTTTTCATCTAGATCAAGTTATCCTTACCTCGGGAGCCATCCTCTATGCCGGTATAGTTTCAGTTGGAATTGCTTTTACATTACAGGTTATTGCTCAAAAAAGAGTCGATCCCAGTCAGGCAGCGATCATCCTTAACCTGGAAGCAGTTTTTGCAGTACTGGCGGGTTGGCTTTTCTTTACCGAGGTTTTAACGACCAAGGAATGGTTAGGATGTGGTCTGATGTTTTTGGGTATGATCCTCTCTCAAATTAAGGGTCAAGAACAATAGAAGCTAGTCGGATCCTAAAATTTAAAATTCATTCTATTTACCAGGATCCAGAACAACATTAGTAAATCAAATAACCTTGCCGAAAAACCTCCGGAGAAACTAAGAACCATGATAATGGAAATGGTCGATGAACTGACAAAAATGAAGGCTCAGTAACCTGTTAAAGAAGTAAAAGTATTGAAGCCTGTAATCCCCCGTGCTTAATGAGTTGCATGACTTCTAATCTGTTATTATGCATTCCTATTTTCCTGTTCGCTTTCGTGTATCAAGGCAAAGCATATGACCCACTTGATACTTTTGAGAGCATTGAAACGCTTGATTGGGCGATTAAGGATAAATCCCGTAATCGTTCGATACCCTTAAAATTTTATTTTCCTGAGGGAAAAACAAATTCCCCGGTAATCCTATTTAGTCATGGACTTGGAGGTAGCCGGAATGGATGTTCGTATTTGGGAAAACATTGGGCAGGTCGTGGATATGTCGCAGTATTTATGCAGCATATTGGGAGTGATGAATCGGTTTGGAAAGATGTGGGTCCTCTTCGCCGAATGTTTACTCTCAAGAAAGCCGCCTCCTACAAGAATTTTATGCTTCGGGTGCACGATGTTTCCGCCGTTTTGGATCGACTGGAAAAGTTGAATCTAAAATCGGATTCGACTTTATCAGGCAAGTTGAATCTTTCCAGAGTGGGCATGTCCGGCCACTCTTTTGGTGCGCTGACGACTCAAGCGGTTTCTGGAGAGAAAATTCACCTCTCAGTAAACCTGACCGAGCGACGAATCAAGGCTGCGATGCCATTGAGTCCGGGTAGTCGCAAGATGATCAGTCCCGATGAAGCGTTCGGGGAGGTTAGTATTCCCTGGCTGTTGATGACGGGCACTCATGATCTCGCTTCGATTGGCGGACAAACTATTGATTCCCGTCTTGCCGTCTTTCCAGCTCTTCCGCAGGGGAATCATTATGAGCTTGTTTTGAACAAAGCGGAGCACTCGGCCTTCAATGACAAGGCTTTCTCCAAGGACAAACTTCCCCGAAACCCGAATCATCATCGGGTAATTCTCGGACTAAGTACCGCCTTCTGGGATGCGTATCTTAGAAACGATGCAGAGGCAAGGTCGTGGCTGAATGGAGATTCTCCAATGAACATCTTGGAGAAGCAGGACCGCTTGCAGAAGAAATAAGCGAATCCAATACGAAGTTCTTTTCTTACAGGGTCTTTACTTTGATATTTTTTATCAAAACCGTGCTGCCTGGGTCATGGGCTTGTAGACCGATCGTTCCTTTTGAAAGTTGGCGGGTTCCTTTGACATCCTTGCTTTCATTGTAGACCACCACGGTTTTGCCGTCCACTTTGGTTTCAACGCGTTTTCCTTTCACGATAATTTCATAATGAAACCATTCATTGTCCTTGGCTGGTGCCTCGAGGTGCTTTTTCACGATGTATACGCTGCCCGTCTTGACCGGATCCTTTTGGGTTTGATTGATCTGTGCCTCATGTCCAATTGGCCAGCCTTTGTCCTGGTATTGGGTGTGGAAAAAGATTCCTCCGTTTGACCCCGGTTTGGTCATCACATCGGCCTTGAAGTGAAAATCCGTCATCTCCTTACCTTTGCCGGTGTAGTAGACCATCGAAGGTTTGCCTTGGCATTTGATCGCACCATCCCTGACGGAAATACTCTCCGGATTCCATTTGTCGATTTTCCAATCGTTCAGGTTCTTCCCGTTAAACAAAAGTTTCCAACCATCGGACTTTTCGGATTTGGATAGGGCATTATCACCAGCCGACAGTACGGTTACAAAGGAAAAAAGGGCGAGGAGAAGTGAAGAGATTATTTTCATTCTTAGTAGATAATCCAAGTATAAACCAAATGCAACCGTCCACCTGATCCTACGCTTTATTTTAAAATAGAGGTATCCTCCTATAATATTCCGTCAGCCAAGGTTTTTCAGACTAAAGCAAAACTCGTGTCGCTCACAGATCATAAATCGTTACCGATGTTCGATCAACAAATCGCATCTTTCGAATCTTTAAAGTAATTAGTATCCTGAGCGCTCTTGAAGGTTTAAAATTATATCACCTACAAGCTTCTAGTAGACATTTCTTGGTAAAACCCTGCATAATATCGCGTCAGTCATGATAAAAAAATTATTCTTTCTTTCCTTCTTTGCATGCGCTCTCTCTTTTCTGCATGGAGAAAAACCACATGCGGTATTTGTGGTGGGTACTCATCATTATTCCCCTCCGAAATCGATGCCGATGCTCGCATCCGAAATCGAGCGTCTCGGTTTTAAGACGACCGTAATTAACCCGGAGTGGGATCCTGAAAAAGACAAGAGGGGATTGCCGGGTTTGGAAGTATTGAAAAAAGCAGACCTAGCCGTTTTCTATACACGGTTTTTAAAAATTGATGATCAACAACTCGTTCATATCACTGATTACCTGAGGTCAGGAAAGCCAGTGGTGGGTTTTCGGACGAGCACGCACGGGTTTAATTATCCGGATGAACATCCCAATCAAAAGTGGAACGATGGGTTTGGCCGGGATGCTCTTGGTTCACCCTATCGAATTCATCTTAGTGGTCCGACTCGACTTAAAGTAGAGCAGGGGAGTGAGAAACACCCAATTCTCACCGGTGTTCAACCTGATGATGATTGGCAATCTCGAGGCACGCTCTATCTTACCAAACTGGAAAAAGGAACCACACCTCTTTTATTGGGGACTGGGCACCCTAAGGACAAAAAACCTGTCGTGCAAACAAACCAATTTGGCACGCATCATCTTGAGCCAGAAATGACCGATGTAGTGGCATGGACATGGACGAACAAGTGGGGAGGTAAAACCTTTTCCACTACCCTTGGTCACCTACACGATTTTACGGATCCCAATTCGGTAAGATTTATAATTAACGGAATATTTTGGGCGGCTGATCAGAAAGTTCCAAGTGCGGATAAAAACATTAATGCTTTTTCTTTTTCATCTCCGAAGAAAAAGGCAAAATCTAAATGACGAATGTCTTTCTTCGCATTGAGTGTAAGCATTTGTATTGCTTTCTTTAAAGTGATTCAAAAATATAAGATTGAATTCCCAATATATGAAATCCCTTTATAAACAATTTATTATCGGCCTTGCCTTGACCTTTGTTTTTTTAAGCGCTTTTGCAAAGGAGAGCATGAAGAAGCCGAATATCATATTTATTCTCGTAGATGATTTGGGTCGGCATCAGATCGGGGCTTATGGCAGTACTTTTTATGAGACGCCACATATTGATAGGTTGGCCAAAAATGGACTGAAGTTTTCCAATGCTTATGCCGCAAGTCCGGTATGTTCTCCCACTCGGGCAAGTATTATGACCGGAAAATATCCGGCCCGCCTTCATCTGACCGACTATATCCCCGGCCGCAGTTCCAAAAATTCGAAACTGATCACGCCGGACTGGAACAAAGAACTTCCTCTTGAGGAGATAACCATAGCAGAAGTCCTGAAAGATGCGGGGTATAAAACCGGACATTTTGGAAAATGGCACCTCAGTAAGGACAAGAAATACAAGCTTGGCCGTTCGGGGGATCCAGGGTCTCAGGGTTTTGATGATGTGCTAACAACCCATAAGCCGGGCGCAGGTCCTAAAAGTAAGTTTGAAGAGGATTGGCACCATGTGAGGGAGATTACCGAAAGATCGGTTGCATTTATCAAAAAGAATAAGGATCAACCCTTTTTTTGCTATGTTACCCATAACAGCATTCATGACCCTGAGATTGAGAAGAGATCACTGATCGAGAAATATGCAAAGAAACCTGAGTTAAAAAAACTTAAAACCAATAATCCGAAACAGGCCGCCATGCTCGAGACTTTGGATAAGAGCATAGGCACGATACTGGATACTCTCGAGGAGCTGGAATTGGAAAATAATACCCTTGTGGTTTTTAATTCAGATAATGGACAAAAGGGAAGTAAGGAGGGGAAGCCTTTCAGAGGTTCCAAAGGGGATCTTTACGAAGCTGGTATTCGTATGCCGCTGATCATTCGATGGCCCGGAGTGGTAAACCCTGGGAGTGAATCTGAACAACTTGTTATCAGTAATGATTTCTTTCCCACCTTCATCAACCTTGCCGGTGGCGTTTCCAGGGCAAAGGATATCGATGGGATC
>JABGUO010000233.1 GCA_018646565.1 Opitutia bacterium
GTACGAAAACGAGTAGGGAAAGAAAATTAGGGTTTGGGTCGATTGAGATAGCGTGAATTTAAACGAGTATGCCGACTTTCGAGACTTACTTCATCCCCCTGCAATACCATGCCAAGTACAGAAATACGAATATCGAGTAAGTCTCCAGAGGTCCGTATGAAAGTGCCTTCTTTTCCTTTCTCAAGAGTTCCTAAACGCTGGTCGATTCCGCATGCTTTTGCCGGTTCGATAGTAATAGAAGCTAATGCTTTTTCCCGACTGAAACCATGCGCTACTCCGTGAGCGGCATGGTAGGGCAGGTTTCTTTGGTTGGCTGTTGCCCACCCACCTAAGGGCAGTCCGATAGAGAGTGAAACTCCGGCACGTGCAAGAATACCGGGGGCTTTAAAATAATAATCATGCGGGAAGCTTCGATGAGGGGGGGCAGAAAAAATATGTCTAAAAATGACCGGAATTTTGTTTTCGGCTAACCAATCAGCGTGTTTCCATGAATCGCGCGCCCCTGATAAAACAATTTGATATCCTCGTTTTTGCGCCCATTGAACGGCCGCTTTAATTTGTCTGGATTCGTCGGCGTGAATCATGATCGGCACTTTTCCTTCAACTACAGGAATCATGGCTTCCCAGGAAGGAATTTTTACAAAGCTTTGATCACCGGACCGTTTGAGCTTTTGATAGGCAATTGCTTGATCAAAATACTCATTGATTTCGGTAATTCTCTTTATTCTCTCTTTGTCCTGTTTGGCAATTGATTTAGGCTTGGTTTTACTCTTAAGGCTTGGTTGAGGAATGGATAATCCATGACCCGGCCACCAAAGGTGAAGTGTAACCTGTTTTTTAATCACCATTTCTTCTATGCCCCATCCGTGTAATTGAAGTAAACCAGAGGTTCCGGAAATTATTCCTCCCATCGGTATAATTAATGAGTGGGTGATTCCATTGGCTCGGGCAACAGGAATTAGTTCAGAATCTGGATTGACTGCAACCCAGGCCTCAATCGCAGGAGTATGAGTGCCCACTTCAGATAGATCCCGTGTAGCACGAAGTGCGTTGATCTCAGCGAGACCAAGTGAAGAACCGGGACTTATTAATCCGGGGTAGATTTCCGAGTTTTTCCATTCGATAATTTTGCAACCGTTGGGGATTTTAACTGAATTTCCAATTGCCCTGATTTTCCCATTTTCAATTAAGATTTCACCGGGTTGAAAGAATTGGGATGGGGTGGCTTGAATCTTTTTTGCCCGATAAAGCGTTGTAGTTTCTCCCATTAAAAAGAACGGGATAGTTGAAAGGAGGAGATGCAGAACGATTAATTTCATTGATGAAGACAGCGGGCATGGTTTTCATTGGACCTGCAGGAATGAGGGTATAAATCGCATGCACTTTCGAGGGAATAACGGAAAAACTTGCTCTTCGCTTTTTCCGAGGGTTCAATGGAATTATCCTTTTTCAGTGATTGTTGAGCTTTGGTAACCAGTGATAATCTTTCTTCTGCTCTGTTTTTATCGCGTTTGACTAAAGCTTCAATTTCATGAAAAAGTATACCGTCAACCCAAGTTTGTACGCAACGGCTTCGGTAGTCGAGTGGATTACCTGACCAGATGGCGATATCCGCGTCCTTGCCCACTTGGAGCGAGCCAACCCACGGATCGATACCGAGCTGCTTTGCCGGATTGAGCGTCACAAACTTGAGGGCTTCTATTTCGGAAAGACCGCCGTATTTTACTGCCTTCGCCGCTTCAAGGTTGAGCCGTCTTGCATGGTCCGGAGAATCCGAGTTGAAGCTGACGACACAACCCCTTTCATGCATGATTGCCCCCGCGTAAGGGATCGCGTCATAGACTTCGAATTTATAAGCCCACCAATCGGAAAAGGTGGAGGCTCCCGCTCCATGGCGGAAAATTTCATCCGCGACTTTATATCCCTCCAGTACATGCTGCAGACTGCCCACCCGTACGCCAAAGCCTTCCATCGTGCGCAGGAAAACGAGTATCTCATCCTGACGGTAGGAATGGCAGTGAATAAACCTTTTCCCTCTAATGATTTCGAGGATCGCATCTAGTTCAAGGTTTCTCCTGAATGGTAAACCCTGACTGGCTGCATTTTTAAGTTTTTTCTCATAAACAATAGCGGCACCGAAGCGGTTTTGAAAAAACATTTTTACGCCCATTCTTGACTGCGGAAAACGAGTGGTGTACTTATCGCCCCAATTGGCTTGTTTCACATTTTCCCCGAGGGCGAATTTAATTCCCTTGGGTGCTTTTTTGAAAATTAACTTATTAGGAGACTCGCCGAGTCTGAGCTTGATGACGGCATTTTGCCCTCCAATTGGATTGGACGAGCCGTGCAAAAGATTACAAATGGTAACACCACCTGCTAACTGTCTTTCAATATTTACACTCTCCGAATTGACGACATCTGCAATGCGGACCATTGCGGTGGAGGGTAGGGTAGACTCGTTGACCCGACCGAGGATCATGGCGTGACTGTGGCAATCAATAATGCCGGGAGTCAGGTGCCTGCCTTTCCCAAAAATAACTTTACACCCCTTGGGTACGTCCGTTTTCAGCTTTGGTCCTATTTTCGAGATTTTTCCGTTTTCAATTAAAATATCATGATCCAATAAAATACTTTCGTTTTCGCAGGTCCATAGCTTAAAACCGGAAAAAAGAACGGAGGTGGGATGAAGTACCGGTTTGTTCAATTGGGAAGGGTGCTGTGCTAATTTGCTGGTTTGTTCTTTTAGTTTTTCAGTAGAATTTGAATCCGTAACCCCTTCATCGGGATAATGGAAAAAAGGGCGGCCTTGAATCCAAGTGGATTCAATCCTGGGATTTTCCGTGAAGTAGGTCTCTCCTGCGACAATAAAAAAATTGGCAAGTTTTGTTGCTTCCAATGTTCCGCAGATTTTATCGACTCCGCAAATTTGTGCTGGGTTCGTGGTTAGGCTGGCCAAGGCCGAGTTTTCCGATAATCCCCTGGCGATTGATTGTAAAAGGTTTTTATGAAATTCTCCGGTTTCAGTTTCCGAAGTAGTGAAAGAAATAGTACGAGTCATTTCATTCATAAGGCGTGCCATACTCGGTGCGTGATCCCATGCCCTTAACTGATCCAGGGAAACTTGCTCCCAGTCCTCGGGATTGGGTAAGTCAGGAATTGTTGGAAAGATCATGGGGAGGATGTAATCGTGGTGTGGAGACAGGGAGATTTCAGGGTTCCGCCACTCATCACCAGTTGCAATAATTACGGGCTTGTTTAATTCAAATTCCTGAGCGATTTCCATTGCTTTTGCATTCATGAGGCAACTTCCCGGTTCAATCCAAATAGGCATACTTTTTTTCTCTCCGAGACTACGGGAGAGTGCTTGAACTCCAATGTGAGGCATAAACCGTAGGTTAACTTGATTCTTAATGTCGAACTGAACCCGCTCATTTGCATACTTTGTTTCCAATATGCTTTGACGGATAACTGACAATACCCCCATTAATGAAACAGGATAAACTGGAGGAGAACTATTTTTCCCCACGGGATCGAAGGCAATAATTTGAGAGACCTCGTTTTTTAGAATTAATTCATTTGGTTCTTGATTTGATAGAAGTACAAATGGCCCGGTTCCGCGAAAAATTCCTTCTGATGGTACAAGATGAGCGGATGTGAAACCGAATTTCCTCAATTCCCCCCATTTCTTTTCTTCTGCTTGAAGTCCGTCTGTAAGTTTTCTTTGTGGGTGAACACCAGATACTTCAAAGCCTGGGCCTTTTTCCCCAGAATCTTGTCCGGTGGAGGGCAGTCCATGAAAGGAAAGGTCTGCGGTTGCGTGAACATGTTCATCATGATTGTGCACAAGAAACTTTGGATTCTCGGTGCCTGAGAGCAAGTATGGATCGATAAAACCAGCATAGATTGTTTGATTCGTACAGTTCCACTCTCTGCATCCATCGGGGATCTTTAGATTTTTTCCGACTGCTTCAATTTTTCCATCACGAATGATTAGTGTGCCTCCCTTGATTTTTTTCCCGGGGGTCACTTGAATATCTCCCCCTACGAATGCATGCAGTGTAATCCCACTAGGACGAGCACCAGGGTAAGGGTATTCGGTCTGTGGATATATCGGTTTGAGTAAACAAAAACATATCCCGATAAAGAGGAAGGCTCGAGTACTAGAAATCATAATAAAATATTGTTAGTAAGATTTTGGTACTGGGTATTTGATTATGAGACGGAATTTTTAACACATTAAAATATATCTAACCCTTACCCTGTGAGCATTGGAAAAAGTTGTCACGAAAAAAAAACGTGCCAATCGCAAACACAAGACATTGACTGATTTGAAACCAATTTTGACTCAATTAAAAAATGGAAATTTTCTATTGTAGAATGGTTAAACTAATCGACAATTGGAACGAGATACTTTTTTTTAAATCAATCACACATTTTTAAAAATTAAATGATTAATATATTTGAAATCACTGAAGCTGACGATTCGACATTAGATGCCGTGAATCGTCTTTTACCTCAACTTTCCAAGTCCTCAAAACTGATTAATTGGAGCACTCTGCAAAAGCTTACCAATTCGGAGTGTACTCGGCTTTATGTAGCAAAGGAAGACGATACTATTTTCGGAATGCTTAGCCTAGTTGTTTTTTCAATCCCTACCGGGACAAAAGCCTGGATCGAAGATGTGGTTGTAGATGAAAGGGCACGGGGTAAGGGAGTCGGGAAAGAATTGATGAACCA
>JABGUO010000234.1 GCA_018646565.1 Opitutia bacterium
ACCAGTGGATGAACCCTCCGCTGCAATTTCAAACTTGGAGCCAGGGTTTTTATTTTCATAAGCCTCAGCAATTTTTGGGATCATTTTTGCACCCAATGTGTCAGAACCTTTTATTACTAATTTGTCTTGGGCGTTAATAAGAATTGAAAATGAAAAGAAGAGAGTGACTAGAATTTTTTTATTTAGTGATTTCATTGAATTTTACGATTTTGTTTTCTTTGATGATTATAATAGTTGAAAGTTTACCAACTGATGCGAAAGGCGGTAGTGAAGCCCCATCCGTCATATTGATCCGATCCAGACGAGTTTTCCAGAGTCGTGTACTGCAGACCGTTCTGCCACTTCAGTTTATGACCGTAGAAAAAGTAATTCAGCCCAAAGAAGTATTCCGACAATTCGCTTCCCTTTGCTCCGTCCAATTTGTGTTCCCACCTGCTTTTTTTCAACTGATCCTTGTCTGAGCTATCCAGCGATGTGTAGCAGAAGATGATCTGCGTCTTGTCGGTGATATCGTAGAAAGGCATGATTTGTAGTCCAACCACATCCCCGTTTTCTCGATCCGCAAAGCTAAGATCCGTCCATAGGTTGAACTTACCCTTTTGCCACTTGCTGACGAGTGAATAGGCTCCGTCCCAATCCTTGTATTTCATCTCGTCATCGTCCTGCAGCATAACGTCGAAACGAATGAGGGCCTTGTCGTACCCAAAGGATTCCGCCCAATCACGTCCCAAGGAAACAATGCCGAATTTACCATAATCAAATGCATCTGCAAATTCGGGTGCATTGTCCGAGGAGTATACTCCAGCAAAATAATCCCATTCGCCGCTGGATCCCGATACGGAGACTCCGGGGAAGTATTCTTGGCCAAACCATACGTTGGTTGCGATTTTTCCCCGTTCCAGGGTGTGTAGCTTCTTGGATGAAGTCGAACCGTCCAAGGGGAAGGGGGCGGATTGCTTACCTACTTTGAATTTAAGACCGTTGTCCGTCGTCCAGGAAAGGTAGGTGTCGGTCAAGTTCGTGTAGAGGGGTTCCGGTTGATTGAGGTTCAGGTTCGCTTCGGAGTGCAGTGTGAAACCATCGAGAATGCTAGCCTTGAACCCAAAGCGAAAACGACGCCAATCGAAATCGCTTGCCGATTCCCCCGTTTCGTCATTTCCGAAACTGTGGTAATCACCTTGCAGTCTCCCGGTAAAAGAAAATTTCCTTATTAACGGGTTTTGTTCGTTTTCATAGAGTGAGACTTTACTCCAAACCCTATCATAAGTTGATGTCTCTTCGCTTTGCCCATTCACAGTAAAAGCAAAGGCGAGAAAACATTTTGAAAAGGTAAGTATCTTCAATTTTTTCATAATTTTAAGTGTAGTTGTATTTCGATTGATCCTTAAATGGACATTTTTAATGATATACAGACCATGTAAAAATTGACTGAAGGAAATGTCTCTTTTTTGTAAAAATACGAGATTATGAAATTCCTAAGCTTTAAGAGTTTGACGTTTACCTAAAGTAATAAAACAGAATGATAGGAATTTTATGAGTGAACCATTAAAACTTCTTTTTCTTTGTACCGGAAATTCCTGCCGCAGTCAGATGGCGGAAGGTTGGACACGCCATCTAAAGGGTGATTCGATTGAAGCATTCTCCGCTGGGATCGAAACGCATGGACTTAACCCTCATATGGTTAAAGTAATGGCAGAGGCAGGAGTCGATGTGACCAGTCAAAAGTCTGAAAATATTCGGGATTTTGCAGATCTTGACTTGGATTTTGTGATAACCGTATGTGGGCATGCTCATGAGACCTGTCCGATTTTCCCCACCAATTGCCAAGTCGTTCATGCAGGGTTTCCAGATCCTCCGAAAATGGCTAAAGAATTAGCCGAAAAAGGAGCTTCGGAAGAGGAACAGCTTACCTGTTACAGACAGGTAAGAGACGAAATCCGGACTTATGTGGAATCCCTGCCAGAATCTTTAAATCTCTAACTTATTAAATTTTATGAAATCGAAATATTTAGCTGAATTTCTTGGAACGGCTTTTTTATTTTGGGCGGTG
>JABGUO010000235.1 GCA_018646565.1 Opitutia bacterium
CAATTGCCTCTTTCTTTCCACTATCCGTCCAACCTAAACCACTACTTGATAAACCGCCTAAATGCTGATCAGGAGAAACCACCACCACTGACTTCCCCATTTTTTTAACCTGTACCGCAGCACTAATTGCGGCCGAGGTGCCCCCATAAATCACGACATCATGAGTGAACGACTTTTCTGCAAAAGCAAAAAAAGAATTCACTAAAAGGAATGGGATTAAAAATACTATACGAACCATAAGGAAGGGACTTATATAACTATTTGATTAGAATGAATCGAAAATGTTCAATCACAAAGAAATTTTGTGAATAAAAAATTCCATATCATGGCAGAAAATAAATGAAGATCTATTATGTTAAATCAAACAATATGTATTTTATAATTCAGGTCCGACCTGTAAGTTCTGAAGGCAGTTATCTAAGGTGGGGTATTTAAAGTTGTAACTATTATCTTTTAGAATCCTCGATACCACTTTTCTACTTTTTAGGACTAGTTCTGGAGCAGTACCTAAAAAGAGTGAACCAATATGAACTGCAAAACTCGGTGCCGGTAGCCCAATTCCGAGCGGGGCAAAATGTTTTCTCATTTCTTTCATAAAGTCAGCATTAGTAACCGGATTGGGGGCGGTTAGATTAACTGGGCCGATAATCGACTCGTTTTCAATTAGAAAACGGACAATACCTACCCAGTCGTCAATGTGCAACCAGCTCATCCATTGTGTTCCCGGGCCTTGTGCTCCCCCTAAGCCCAGCTTGGCAAATCTACGCAACACCGGAAAGGCTCCATCCTCTTGCCCCAATACAAAACTGATCCGCATCGCAATCTGACGAACTCCCTCATGATGCCCGTCCGAAAAAGTTTTTTCCCATGCCCGGCCCACATCTTCCGAAAAGCCCTTTGCATTTCCCTCACTCGTTTCATCGTGGGGTTCAGATGAACCACGACAGTCATTGTAAATGGTCGCAGTACTGGCGTTAAGCCAGGTTTTCGGGGCTCGTTGTAATTGCGAAATCGCCTCGCCCAGTATTCGGGTGGAATCAACCCGGGAATTTAAAATCAGATCTCGATTTACTTTTGTGTAACGGCAATCAACGGAGCGACCGGTCAGATTAATTACGATATCAGAACCTTCCAGTTCATTTGTCCACTCACCCAAAGATTGAGCATCCCAACTTACATATCTTCCCTGTGAAGTCTTCTTTCCTGAGCCACGGCTTAGGATTACTACCTCCACTCCCTCTTTACAAAAAGACTTCGCTAAAGCCTGTCCCAAAAAACCCGACCCGCCTGCCAAGATCACTTTGTTCATTTAATTAAGAAAATCAGAAATTTTGTTAAATACATTAATTGTTTCTTCTATATCCTCATCATTAATATGCAAATGAGTTACCATACGGATAAGATTCGAACCAATCGCCAATACATCAATGCCATGACCCGCTAATTTCTTTACGATCTCTACTGCAGAAGTATTGGTTTGAAGATAAATCATATTGGTCTGTACCGACTTTAAATCAATGTCAATGCCATCTATATCGATCAAGCCATTTGCTAACTGATAAGCCCGATGATGATCTTCCACTAAACGATCACGGTTATGATCCAAAGCATATAATCCTGCCGCCGCTATCACTCCGGCTTGCCTCATCCCACCTCCAAACATTTTCCTCCATCGATGTGCCTGATGGATCAATTCATTCGACCCCAACAACACGCCACCCACCGGTGCACCCAAACCTTTTGAAATACAAATTGAAACGGTATCACAATCC
Source organism: Opitutia bacterium (assembly GCA_018646565.1). GTDB lineage: Bacteria > Verrucomicrobiota > Verrucomicrobiia > Opitutales > Seribacteraceae > Seribacter. The sequence continues at coordinate 1,773 of JABGUO010000235.1, forward strand.
CTCACCATACGGGAAGGCTCGACACCCGATGCAATCACGGCGTTGAACAACCGGGCCCCATCCATGTGGACTGCACAATTTTGAGATCTCGCTTTTTTAGCAATGCCATCAATATTCCCCTGAGGGTAAAAAGTTCCCCCGCCCCGATTGGAAGTATTTTCCAGACAGACTAAAGTTCCATTTGGGTAATGACTTTTACTGTCCACGGATTTTCGAATTTTAGATTCCACATTAGTAACATCCATAATTCCTATTTCGCTTGGAACTAAGGCCACTGAACAACCAGAAAGAGCAGCGTAACCTCCTCCTTCGTACACATAAATGTGACTATTTTCTTCGGTTATGATTTCATCACCAGGCTGAGTATGGCAACGAATCGCTATGGCGTTGGACATGGTTCCACTGGGCACAAATAATCCAGCTTCTTTTCCCAATAAAGAAGCCATTCGATTCTGCAGTTCAATTACAGTTGAATCTTCACCAAAGACATCATCCCCTACTGGAGCGGTTGACATGACCGCCCGCATTTCATCCGTAGGTTTAGTGACCGTGTCGCTACGTAAATCGACTCGGTTCAAGGAGCGGTAGACTTAAAGGTTTTTCGCTTATTTAAGAACAATATTCTTAAATAAAACCTTCATTGGTGGTCCGGCATGCAGTTGCAATGCGAGCAAACCATCTTTACGTCTGGTTTTCTCATCATTATCGATTAACTCAGTCGTCTTAACCCCGTTAATGAAGTGTTGAAATTGAAAACCTTTAGCCGTAATTCGATATTTGTTCCATTTACCCTTTTTAACCGCTTTTCCAATCTCAACAGAATCACCAAATTGCTTTGCATCCTTTTTAAGCTTACCCTTGGGATCAAGTGTTAATGTAGTCTTCATACCACGCATTGAGAGGATTCCCCGAAAGCCTTCTCCGTAGCATATGCCAGAAAACTTGTCGCCTGCTTCCAAGTCGGCCTGATATCCACCAATTCGCCAACCATCATGTTTGCCTGGTTTAACAAAACTTCGGTACTGTATTCCACTATTCCCAGCTTCGATCTTGTAATCAAGGGTTAAGTCAAAGTCAGAGAGCTCACCGCCCTTCCAAATAAGAAAGGTATTTCCCTTGGTCGGAGTTTCTTTGGTCGTTTGCCCAAGAATTGCACCATCCTGTACGCTCCAAAATTTAGGATCCCCATTCCATCCCTTAAGGC
>JABGUO010000236.1 GCA_018646565.1 Opitutia bacterium
CGCACAGTTCAATTTTTCGAGATTGGGGAGAGGGAGCTGTTTTCCAATTTCAATCATGGTAAATGATCGAGCAATTCAGAAAAGGAAGTGATTTGTGATTTTTCAATGATTGGAAGACCATATAGCAAAGCAGACCAACCCGCTTTTTGTGCTCCCATAAAATCTCTTGAATAACTGTCTCCCAAATGTAGGAAGCCATCAGGCTTTTCTTTCATCTTATCCTCGACAGCGCGAAAAATAGCCGGATCTGGTTTTTCAACACCCAATTCAGAAGAGATGAAAATTTCCTCAAATAGTGGGGTTATACTATGATCTTCCAAGACCGATCGAAGCCGGGAGTCATTATTGGATAGAACGGCTAATCGATAGCCTCTGGAGCGGAGTGTTTTTAAGGTCGATTCAGCGTGCTCCGCAATTCGCCAATGTTCACCCTCTGCAAAAAGATCCCATAAAATTTCAAAGATGGGGTCAATGTCCTGCCCCTTTGCAAAAGGTTTAAAAGTAAGGGTTACTACCTCTCTCCAAAAATCTTTTTCTTCCCCCAATGTAATCTTCTTGTTTTTTTGGGCCTGTCCAAAAACTTCGTAAAATCTTTCATCCACCTGTTTGTCATTAATTTCGATACCATATTTTCGAGCTGTTTTTGCATAAACTGCTCCAACGGATGGCCATGGTTTAATGAGAGTACCAGCAGCATCAACCGTTAAGACTCGTATTGGGTTGGGCATGATAATAAAAGGTTAAATTCTTTATAAGTTGGTGAGATGATAAAAATATGAGAAAACGACTGTTATAGTTTAAAACAAAGTATCATGCGAGTTTTTCCAAATGGAACAGGATTATTATTGGGGTTATCACTCACCTTTTTGGGGGCGTGGAAATGGCCCAATGGTGCTCTATGGTTGAATACTTTTTTCTCCAGTTCTGTTTCTCAATTTGCAGTGGTGCTGGTATTTTTGATTCAGGGTTGGAATCTAAATGCAAATCGAATTCCTCCTATGATAAAGGATTATCGTAATGTAGTACTCGTTCAGGGCTTAATTTTCCTGGGACCTTTAATTTTTGTTTTATTTCTTCACTCGAACGACCTTTTACCACCTGCATGGAAGGATGGCTTTATTTTTTTGGCAGTTTTACCCACAACCATTTCGAGTTGTGTCGTTTATACCTCGATGTCGAATGGAGATTCAGACTTCTCACTTGGACATGCCACGCTATCGAACTTTCTCGCCCTATTATGGGTCCCCCTTGCATGTTCAATCTTGATTGTTACTCCAAATGTTGGAGTTCTCAATGAGTGGTATGCAGCAGGGAAATACATTCTGCCTCAACTATTCATGTTTGTATTGCTTCCCTGCTTTGTGGGATGGCTTGGGCGAAAAGTCTTTTTAGGGAACGAGGAGAGTCGATTCGATGAACATTTAAAAAGAATTACTTTTGGATGCATTCTTTTTCTTGCCTATCTCTCCTTGTCCAAAAGCATTCTGCTTTGGGGGGAGGTTGATTTTCTTAATTCAATTATTTTCTTATTTCCCTTCTTAATCATTTTTCTACTTTTTCAATTATTTTTAAGTTGGTATGGGAGTATTATATTTTCAAAAAGTCCGAGAGTCCGTGTGGCAAAATTTTTCTGTATTAGCCAAAAATCATTAGCCATGGGCTTACCTTTAGCCGGGCTTCTATTCGCGGGGGAAACTGAATTAGAAATCCGAATTATCTGCCCGTTAATACTGTATCATTTCCTCCAACTCGTGGTCGGGGCATTTTTCATATCCCCATTAAAAAGTTGGGTAAGAAGAACATGTTAACAAAATTTCCTCTTTTGTGGTTGTATGCGAGCGAAATTCATACGAAAAAATTGGTGTGATTTGTAAAAATTTTAAGGATAAAGAAAAAATGCGCAGAGCAAGTCGGTCCGCAGCCACAGTTCTCGATCGACTTTGCGGTATGGTAAAACCAGGAATGAACACCTTGGAGCTTGATGAAGCGGGCGGAGAGTTAATGGCCACCATGAAGATTAAGAGTGCCTGTAAGGGATATCGTTCGGGGCATCGGGTTTTTCCATCCTTCACCTGTTTGTCAGTAAATGACGAAGTAGTGCATGGTATTGGTGTTGAGGGCAGAGTGTTAAAGGAGGGAGATATTATTTCTGTGGATGTATGCATTCGGGAGGATGGGTTTATTGGAGATAATTGCCGGACTGTTCCCGTTGGGAAAGTTTCGCCTGAAGTGGCAAATTTATTGCGGGTGACTGAAGAGTCCTTGTTCCGCGGAATTGAAAAGGCAGTAAATAAGAATCGGGTGGGTGATGTTTCTGAGGCAGTACAAAATCATGTCGAAAAAGCAGGATTTGCAGTAATTACCAATTTTGTAGGTCACGGGGTTGGAAGATCGTTACATGAAGACCCACAAATACCCAATTTTGGAAAAAGAGGAACGGGAATGAAGTTTCGAAAGGGAATGGCCATATGTATCGAACCTATGGTGAACATGAAAAGTGCACAAATTCGAATGGCTGAGGATGGTTGGACGGCCTTGGCAGTCGATGGATTGCCCTCTGCTCATTTTGAACACACTATCCTGGTGGATGATGAGAAAGCTGAAATTATTACCATTCCGGATGGCTATGAAAAAGCAGAGCGATTTTTTGCTGAAGTTCTTCCATCTCAACATTAAACCAATTTTATAAATGCTTAAATTACTTGCAGATGCCGTTTTTTCTTTTGATGTGGAATGGATTCCCGATCCAAAATCGGGAGAAATTCTTCACCAGACTGAACCCGTAAATGAACCCGGGGAGAAGGCCAAAGTTTCTTTTGAAGCATTGTGGAGTGCGGCCCGGAAAGACGGGGATCCGGATGATTTTAAACCTTATTTAAAGACCATTTTATGTCGGATTGTATCTCTTGCCGGAATTCTTCGAGAAAAAGTTCCAGGTGGAGCAGATTTAAAACTCATTTCTTTACCCATCGATCCAAGTGATCCTGCCAAGAGTGAAGAAAAGGCATTATTGGTAACATTTTTAAAATCCGTGGGGCGAAAAAAGCCTCAGCTTGTGGGCTACAATTCTGCACAGGCAGATGTTCCTATTATTGTGCAACGTGCCATTGTTAACGGCTTACCGGGGTTCGGGTTTTCGGACCGCCCAGACAAGCCATGGCTTGGAGTCGATTATTTTGATGCACGAAATTCAGAATATAATGTCGACTTAGCAGATGCGTTGGGACAGTACCGGGATCGTCCCTCACTTCATCAAGCAGCAACACTCAGTGGGATTCCCGGTAAAATCGATGTGAGTGGAGATTCAGTTGCGGATATGTGGGCGGAAGGAAAACTGGATGAAATTGTGGCTTACAATGAATTTGATGCTTTTACCACTCACTTACTTTGGGCAAGAGTGGCCCATTTTTCCGGGCTATTAACATCCGAACAGTATGAGATGGAACAGCAGTTAGTCCGAACACTACTGAGCGATGAAATCGCCGCCGGACGAGAACACTTAACCAAATTTATTGAGGAGTGGGATCGACTTCTTGCTATTACCGGTCAAGTCAAGAAAGATTAAATATATCTGATTTGAATACGACTGGATATTAAAAATGTTCCCCGATTACAGTTTGCCCTCCTTACTTTTAAAAAATACATAAATAATATATATGACAAAATCGGATAATGTGGAAGCAACCCTTGAACAATTACCTGAAACCCGTGATCGGTTACTGAAAGAAATTCGCAAGGGAATTATTGGACAGGACGATGTAATCGAGCAATTACTGGTCACTTTACTGGCAAAAGGACATTGCCTACTTACCGGAATTCCCGGATTGGGGAAAACATTATTGGTTAAAACACTATCAAAATGTTTGAGTCTTGGCTTTAAGCGTATCCAGTTTACCCCCGATTTGATGCCTGCAGATGTTGTCGGTACTGAAGTTGTGGATGAAGATCCATCCACTGGTAAAAGAAGTTTTCGGTTTTCTGCCGGTCCCATATTTACCAACATCGTATTAGCCGATGAGATAAATAGGACACCGCCCAAGACACAGGCTGCACTGTTGGAAGCGATGGAAGAAAGACAGGTGACAGTGTCGGGAGAAACCCGTTCATTGGATGCTCCTTTTCTCGTTCTTGCCACCCAGAACCCAATTGAACTGGAGGGAACTTATCCATTGCCAGAAGCTCAACTTGATCGATTTCTTCTTAATCCAGTGATTCAATATTTACCCATCGAGGATGAGATTAAAATGGTCGGAGAAACCACTGGGCTTGATCGTGAAGAACCACAACCTGTGCTGGGTGCAGAAGATATTATTTCCTTACAGAATTTAACCCGTCAGGTTCCTGCACCAGAAAATGTCGTTACCTACGCGGTTTCTCTTGCTTCTGCTTCGCGTCCACAATCTGAGAAATGTGATGATTGGACAAGCAAGCGAGTCAAGTGGGGTGCCGGTTCACGAGGTGCTCAAGCATTAATTTTGGCGGGTAAAGCCAGGGCACTTCTGTCGGGCAGACCCAATGTTTCCTGTGAAGATGTTAAATTTATGGCCAAATCTGCATTAAGGCATCGCGTACTGCCCAGCTTTTTTGCCGAATCCGAAGGTTTGGATTCCGATGATATTATCGCCCATTTGCTGGAAGAAGTACCGCAATAATCCAGATTATTTTACTCAGTCCTTTTCTAACTCAGAGCGACTTTAATGGTTGATAAAAACCTACTGGATCCCAGTCATCTGCACAGCATTGAAGATTATTCACTTCTTGCCCGTGTCGTTGTGGATGGTGCCATGCCCGGAATTCATCGAAGTTTGCGACAGGGCAGGGGTAGTGAGTTCTTTCAGTACCGACCTTATTCTCGGGGCGAAGACTTGAAGTTGGTTGATTGGAAAGTATTTGCAAAAAGAGACGAATTGGTCGCCAAAACATTTCAGGAAGACACTAATTTTACGGTCTGCTTGGTTTTGGATGTAAGTGCATCCATGGGATACGAGGGAAAAAGAGCATCCTGTTCAAAACTTCGTTACGCAAGTATGTTAGCTGCTTGTTTTGCCTATTTGGCCAATCGTCAAGGGGACCGTATTGGATTATTTGCCTATTCGGACGAGGTTCGTGAATGGATTCGCCCCAATTCGGGAGCGACCCAATTGAACCGTGTCTTTTCTTCTCTGCAGGGTCTGAAGGCAGAAGGTAAAAACGCACATGATTTTGCATGGGATCGAATGGCGAGTGGATTGCCTGGACGTGCAATGGTGGTCTTTTTATCTGATTTTCTTGAAGCGGAGAATACTTTAACCGAGCGACTTCGATTTTCTCTTTCTTCTCGATATGAATGTTTATGTCTGCAGGTTTTAGACCCTGATGAAATCGATTTGCCTGAGGGCGAAGCATTACGATTTGCAGAATTAGAAGGGGAGCGAGAAGTTTCAACCTCCCCCCCTGCCATTCGAGAGAAGTATAAAAAGGATATGTCTGAGTTTTGTGATGATCTTAAAACAAAGCTTTCCTCTGTGTCTGCCGAATTTGAAAGTTTGATCACCAACCAAGACCTAGGGCATGCCATGCGTCGCTTTCTTGGTATGAGGAATCGTAAATGACTAGTAAATTTTTAATGTAAAGTGATCGAATTTGCTCAACCTGCTGCCTTGTGGACCGCTCTTGCGATTGGACTGCCTGTGGTTGCCCACATGGCTTATCGTCGGGTGACAGAAAAGTTTTATTTTTCTTCTCTACGCTTCATTCGCCCGTCCCAAATTCCCCGAACGGGAAAACGTACTCCTTCTGATATCCCTCTCTTACTAGTCCGAATTCTTCTTTTTATTATCCTCTCTCTTTTGTTAGCTGATCCGTATTGGAAATCACCTTCCACGCCCTCTCTCGATGGGCAGAATAAAGAAACTTTAATTGCAATCGACCTATCGCCCAGTATGGGAGGTTGGGGAGGGATTGAAGAGGCGAAGGAAAAAGCTTTAACAATATTGGAAAAGGAGAAAGACGAGGTGGGATTTATTGCTTTTGGAAATACTATCCTGAATCAAATTGAGATTGGAAATGATCGCGATTCAATCAAGGCACAGATTCAAAACTTGCTTCCTGACTGGAGTCGAGGAAATGCCCAAGTTCTGCTCGATCAAACTCCCTCTATGTTCTCTGAAAAAGCAAAGGAGCGAAAGTTATACATTCTGAGTGATTTTCAAGAGTCCGATTGGCAAACCGCTTACACTGATTTACAGAATTCTGGAATTACCTATGAATTAATAAAAGTGGGAGGGGAAAGTGAAATTGAGGGAAAAAGGCAGAATAATTTAAGTGTCTTAGAAGCCCGGGCAGTACCGGCGGGTCCCGACAAGATAAGAGTATGGACTGTTATACGAAATTGGGACGATACCAATAAAACGACAGAGGTGGAATTAATTGCAGGTGGTAAAGTAAAAGCCAAAAATATTGTATCGATTGCCCCCTACGGTTCTGTACAGTCTCAATTTGTGATCAAGGAAGGAGATTTTTCTTTCGCTAAAGTTCAATTAGTGGAGGGAGATGCATTCGCACTCGATAATGAAAGATCTGTATGGCTAAAAGCACCCCCCGCTCGCCGGTTTGGTTTTTGGATGCCTGAATTTGAAAATGATGAAACAGATCAGGAAAAGTCTTTTTTAAAGACCGCAGTTGCGAGCTCTGGCGATAATGGCTGGAATCGTTGGGAATGGGATCAGGACCGTGCAGACGCGTTACGATTAGGAGATGATCAGTTGGAGGTTCAGTTACTAATGATTTTGGGCTTGGGGAAATGGTTTGAAGAGGAACAATTGGGCGGATTGATTGAGAAATATATTTCCAAGGGTGGGGTGGCCTTGATCACTCCAGGCGAACCCTTTTCCTCTACGGTTTCAATTTTAAAATCGAATCAGTTTTTTGATTATAATTTTGTCCGAGTGGCAGGTGGAGCGGTACAGAGCAAAAATCCTTTTCGCATTGGGGCATTAGAGTCCAGTTCTGCTCTTGCGGAAGTCTTTGCCGGCAAAGCTGCTCGTGACTTGTACCTTTCTGCTATTCATCGATTTGGAATCATGAAGCCAGGTGCAAGTTCCGAGGCCATCGAGGTTCCCTTACGAGATCAGGAGGGTCGTCCTCTAGCCCTAGTCAAACCTTTTGACGGGGGAGGACGATTAGTGTTCCTTCCGTTTCGGATGAATACCACATGGACAGACCTTCCCCTGCGAAACTCTTTTTTACCCCTGTTGATGGAGTTGACTCAGGGAGTAAAACGTGAGTCACGTTCATGGCCAGTAATTGAGCCTGGCGAGGAATTAATTGGTGTTGCGGGAAATTTTATTGCAAAAAAACCGGGAGCATTTCGATTTGAAGATCAATGGGTAGAGGTTGTTCTTTCTTCAGCTGAATCCTCTCCTGATACATTGTCTATGAATGAACTAACAGAGAGCCTTGGTGGCTCGGGAGTTGATTCCACTTCTTCCACTTCTGGAGGGGATGGCTCCGAGGAAGAAAGCAATCCCTTATGGATGTGGTTTGCAATTTTTGCCACTACTCTCTTGATTATAGAAATGCTTTGGTCTCGTCCCCGTCAGAATTCTAATGCACAAAAACAAATCCATGCCTAATTTCCTAGAGTTTATCAAACGGGAAGCTCGATTTTTCATTTTCAGTCGATCTTTGTTTGCCTTGGTGATTGGCCTGCTCTGCTGGCCCTGTTTGCTTTATTTACTCGATCTTTACGATTCAGTTTCTCCTATCCTGGAAAGTGCTGCCTTTAACTGGGTTATCTCGACAACTGTCTTCTCTATTGCTGTTTTTTTGATTCTTCTCGTTCGTTCTTGGACTAAAAAGCCCTCGGTGAAAAATTTGGCAAGGCAAGTGGAGCAATCAAATCCTGATTTACTGGATCTGCTTAATTGTGCCGTGGAGTTGGAGGATAAATCGAAGCAACGATCTTTGACTTTTATGGAAAATCGTGTCCTTCGTCAAACGGAGGAAAAGGCCAGCGAGATTGTCTGGACTGAGGGTACACGCCCCCCACCCAGGTTTTGGGCTTCTTTAGTATTTGGGTTAATGCTGAGTCTCCTTTTTACAGCTTGGAGTGTGGATCGAAGTCCTCTGCAAAAATCGATGGATTCGTTGTCTGGTGAACCTGGCTTATTTCTCTTTACCACTAAAACTGGTTCCACAAAATTGGAGGAGTACCCCGCAAGCAAAGAATTTAGCCGCGGAACAGATATTTCTGTTTTTGCAGATGTTACCCGTGGGCACCGCGGACAGAAAAAAGCGTTTATTGAGTTTGAAGAAAATGGAATGATTGAAAGTTTGGAAATGCTTCGAACCCCGATCATGGGACGTTTCGAATTTGTAGTGCCTTCTCTTCAAAGTGATTTTAGCTACCGAGTCGTTACTCCTTCACTGGAAAGTGAATGGCAATTATTGGAGGCGTATGATCCTCCTTCAATC